>CAIQHW010000190.1 GCA_903871715.1 uncultured bacterium | reverse complement strand
TTCAAAATTTGAATTCATTTCTTGCATCAATGGCACTATATGGTGTCTGATTTTATTGCGCAAATAATCATCCGAATGATTGCTGCTGTCGGTTCTAAAATCTAAATTATTTTCGGTAGCATAATTTTTAATTTCATTTCTTGTTGCAAATAAAATGGGGCGAATTATTTTTTTATTCTGCGCTGCAATGCCCGTCAATCCTGCAATCCCAGTGCCTCTTACCAAATTGATAAACACCGTTTCGATGTTATCATTTAAATGATGAGCGGTGGCAATCTTCGTAAAATTATTTTCGGTTAATAATTTTTCAAACCAATCGTAGCGCAATTTTCTAGCAGCTTGCTGAATCGAAAGTTTATTTTCGGCAGCAAATTTTTCTGTGTCGAATTGGATAGATTGAAAAGGAATTTGCCATTCCGCAGCTTTTTGTTTCACAAAATTTTCATCACCATTTGCCTCTTCGCCCCGAAGTTGAAAATTGCAGTGTGCCAATAAAATTTTTATTTTTTGCTGATGAAATAAGTGCGCCATCACCATCGAATCGCAGCCGCCAGAACATGCTACAACAATTTTATCAACGCTATTAAATAGTTGGTGTGTGGCATTAAAATCCTTAAAATGAGCAATTAAATTCATTACAAAACTGCGAATTTACAGCATATCTAACGCACTACGCAATTCATTAAAGTTATGTTGTTCGTTTAGTTTTTTGCAAATCGCTAAACCCTTTTCATAAATACTCATGGCAATTTGCTCGTGGTTTTGTCGCTCGTATAATTTACCCAAATGATAATACAGCGCACAATAATTTTCATCCAATGCTAAAATTTTTTTGAAAAATTCCAAAGCTTTTTCATCGTTGCCATCCTTCACCATTTCCAAGCCCATAGCAAACAACAGGAAAGTGTCGTTGGGTGTTTCGAGCAACATTTGTTGTAATTTTTCTAAACGATTAATCATGATTTGAATTATAATCGGTAAACAAAAATAATCAACTTTGGTTTAGATTCCTTTTATGAACTTAAAAATCAATCCACTATTTTTTTTTCGTTTTCTTTTATTTTGTCAAACAGTTTTTCCATCTTAAAAACTTCATCCAACGTTTCATCTAAAAAGAACGCAAACTCGGGCACACGGCGCACTTGCTTGGCTATTTTGTTGCCCAACTGATGTCGAATTTCTTTATGATGCGATTCTAATTCATCCAAAATTTCTTGTTTATTTTTTGCATTAAAAATGCTCAAATAAATTTTTGCTTCCAACAAATCGGGTGTCATAGAAACTGCTGTGATGGTGATTAAACTTCCTTTCAAAGTATAAAAACCATTTTTTTGAAACAACGAACTCACTTGCTCTTTCACCAATTCGGCTACTTTTTTTTGACGAATACTTTCACTCATACCACAAAGATAAATCAAATCAACTCTCCAATATTTTCTATTTTCGCTGCGATGAATTTCAAAAAAAATATTGCCATCATTGGCAGCGGTTCGTGGGCAACTGCCATTGTGAAAATTTTGGGTGAAAAAGACGTTCATTTTCATTGGTTCGTTCGCCGACAAGAGGTGGTGGCGCACATCAATACTTTTCATCGAAACCCAGATTACATCAGCTCTACCGAGTTGCCTGTGGCGAAAATTACTTTTCACTCTTCGCCAAAATCGGCGATTGAAAAATCAGACATGGTGATTGTGGCAACACCATCCGCATTTTTAAAAAATACTTTAGAAGGCTTATCCCCAGCCGATTTCGACAATAAAATGGTGGTGTCGGCAATCAAAGGTATGATTCCTGATACCGATGAAAACCTTATCATTGCTGAATTTTTTAGGAAATATTTTGAAGTTGATTTCAAAAATTTTGTGGTCATTAGTGGTCCTTGTCATGCCGAAGAAGTGGCGTTGGAAAAATTATCTTACCTCACATTAAGTTGCCCAGACACAGCAAAAGCCGCTATGGTAGCAGATTTGTTTGCTTGCCGATTTATCAAAACAAATTTTACAGAAGATATTTATGGCACCGAATTGGCTGCGGTGATGAAAAATATTATCGCCGTGGCATCGGGCATTTGCCATGGATTGGGCTATGGTGATAACTTTCAAGCCGTTTTAATTTCCAATGCGATTCAGGAAATTGAACGCTTTGTGGCGGCAGTTCATCCCATCGAACGTGATATAAAAGGCAGTGCTTACTTGGGCGATTTGTTGGTTACGGCTTACTCACAATTCAGTCGCAATAGGGCTTTCGGGCTGATGATTGGAAAAGGCTATTCGGTAAAAGCAGCACAATTAGAAATGAATATGATTGCCGAAGGTTATTATTCGGTGAAATGTATTCACGAAGCGAATCAAAAATATAAGGTCGAATTGCCCATCACTGCTGCCGTTTACAACATTGTGTACGAAAAAATTTCACCAGTAATGGAAATAAAATTAATGAGCGAAAAACTGAAATAATCAATTTGAGGATGAAACAATTTGAAAATTTGAATATGAAAACTGGCATGAAAACAAAATATCTTTTAGGATTGATAATGGCTGTAATGTTGATGAACAGTGGATGCCATAACAAATACAAAGGCATGTGTAAAGAAGACCGTGAGAAAATGAAAATGGTTGCTCGGTTTAATGCAGCGCAAGCTAAAGGCAGTTGCCCAGCCGATAAAGTACGAATAAAAAAACAAGAAGAAGAACAAAAGTTGGCAAAAAAATCGCAAAAAAAAGCAGCATCTAAAAAATAAAATGGGTACTTATTTTTTGCAAACACCTTTCTGGTTGCCACTTTTGTATCCATCAATGATTTGGAAAAATGATGTTGCCAACAAAAATATTGTACTCA
Source organism: uncultured bacterium (assembly GCA_903871715.1). Taxonomy (GTDB): domain Bacteria; phylum Bacteroidota; class Bacteroidia; order Chitinophagales; family CAIODY01; genus CAIODY01. Next base: position 2,287 of record CAIQHW010000190.1, on the reverse strand, counting down.
CTTTTGATGATGGTCCGCATCCAACCATCACCAAAGAAGTGCTGCAAATTTTGAATGAATATAAAGTAAAAGCACACTTTTTTTGTGTGGGAAATAATGTAGTGAAGTACCCGAAAATGTTTGAAGAAATTGTTGCAAATGGGCATCAGGTGGGCAATCACACGTTTAATCATCTAAATGGTTGGAAAACTGAAACCGAAAAATATGTGGCAGATTTTATGGAAACGGAACAAGTTTTTTCCTCTGATTTTTTTCGACCACCTTATGGAAAAATTAGTTTTCAGCAAATCAAAGCATTGAAATCGAAAACAAAAATGGTGATGTGGAGCCGCTTGAGTGGCGACTTTGATAAAAACATTTCTAAAGAAAAATGTTTAGAGAATTGCATTCGCAAACCTTTGCGCAGCAATGAAATCATCGTTTTTCACGACAGCGAAAAGGCGTATGAGAAAATGATTTTTGCATTGCCAAAATTTATTGAGCATGCGTTGGAAAATGGTTTTAGTTTTGAACTATTAAAATGAAAAAATGAAGAAAATAATTTCAGTTAGTTTATTTATTGTTGTTGCTTTTGCGAAATTTTCTTTTGCTCAAAATCCAACACCTGCGCCTGCAAACACAGGCAGCATCTTGATTTCAGGCGGAACGATTCATGTGGGCAATGGAAAAATAATTGAAAATGGTTTTATCAGAATTGAAAAAAATAAAATCGTTTCCATCGGTTCGATGACGAATATTCGATTGATGAAAGCGGATAAAATGATAGATGCTAATGGCAAACAAATTTATCCGGGTTTGATTGCAGCCAATACTACATTGGGTTTGCTGGAAATTGAAGAAGCACGGGCAACACGAGATAATGCAGAAGTGGGCAATTTGAATCCAAATGTTCGAAGCATTATTGCTTACAATACTGACTCAAAAATAATCCCCACAGTAAAATTTAATGGTGTGTTGATGGCGCAAATTGTGCCGCAAGGTGGCTTGGTAAGCGGCTTGAGCAGTGTTGTGCAATTAGATGCATGGAATTGGGAAGATGCTGTAATGCTGATGGATGGAGGCTTGCACATTCGTTTTCCATCGTTAACGGTATATCGTGGCGCAGAAAATAATGAGGAAATAAATAATCGTTGGAAACAACAAATGAATGAATTGGAACAACTTTTTAATGATGCTAAAAGTTATGCAGCATCTGAAAAAAAGGACAGCAAAAATTTGAAGTTAGAAGCTGTAGTGCCAGTATTATCAGGCGTTTGCAAGGCTTATATGCATGTGCATTCAGCAAAAGAAATTTTGGCTGCGATGGCATTTATAAAAAAATTCAACTTAAATGGGGTTTTGGTAGATGCGGAAGAATCATATTTAGTTGCAAGGGAAATTGCTGATGCAAAAATTCCTGTAATTTTAAGTTCAACGCATTCCATGCCTCAAAGGAATGATGATGATATTCAGCAACCTTACAAAACACCAACAGTTTTGCAAAGGGCCGGAGTGTTGTTTTGTTTAGAACATAATGATTGGAGTGGTAATCAACGCAACTTAGCTTTTGTGGCTGGAACTGCTGCTGCTTATGGGTTACAAAAGGAAGAAGCATTACAAAGCATTACTTTAAATGCTGCAAAAATTTTGGGTATTGATAATCTGGCAGGAAGTTTGGAAGAAGGAAAAGAGGCTACGCTGCTGATTTGCAGCGGCGATTTGTTGGATACGAAATCAAGCAAAATTGAAACAGCGATGATTGGTGGTAGAATAGTTTCGTTGGAAAACGGACAGAAACATTTGTATGAAAAATACAAAAAGAAATATGGAGTGAATTGATTGTTGGAGAATGCACATTTGCAAAGCGAATAAGTGAATAGTTTTTATTTTAGATTTTAATTAAAAGGCACAAAAAAGCTGTAAATTCGTGCCCAAATAATTTAAGAAAAGCTGGATGAAAAAATATTTGAAACAAATTTATTGGTTGATGTTGATGGGCATAGTGGCTTTTGCTTCATCTTGTGAAACACAGAAGCCTATTGGGGATGCGCCGATGCCTGGCGGCTTTCAAACCATGATGCCATCGCAACATAGCGAAGGGATGGTGAGTGCATCTGCTGCTTCTAAAACAAAATCATCGAAAAAAGATGTGGATGATGACGCACCAAAAACTTGGTCAACTTTGCGAAAGAAAAATGCGAAAGATGATATGGCTGATGATGATATTCCGCAGCCCAAAAAAGCTGCTGCAACAAATCATTACAACAAAACTGTGGTAGAAAATGAAGATTTGCAACCTGTTGAATTT
>CAIQHW010000189.1 GCA_903871715.1 uncultured bacterium | reverse complement strand
GGCCCCGTAGCTCAATTGAATAGAGCGCACGGTTTCTACCCGTAAGGTTGGGGGTTTGATTCCCTCCGGGGCTACCAATTTTAATAATATGAATAAGTCACAAAAAAAAAATGGTCAACGACCTGATACAGTCTCGTATCATTTATCTTAAAAATAATATAAATGAATGTAAAGCGGCTGGAAGTGAGGCGAACGCGGTGCCTTCCGACAAAAAATTTCTTGCTGAAAGTATTAAATTTTGGAAAGCGGAAGTAAATGAATTGAAAAAGATTAAACTATGAGAACACCAATACGCGATAGTCGCAGCCGTCCCATCGGTTATGTTGATAATAATAGCCGATTATTTGACAAGACAGGTGGCAAGTTGGTTGCCACATACAATAAAAGTACCAATAGCACATACAATGCCAATGGTACTTTAGTTGGAAAAGGTAATTTACTTTTAACCAAAGTTAAATAAAAACAAAGCCCCGATTTTTAATCGGGGCTTTTTTACGACATTGCGCTAATCACCAACAGACGTTGTTTGTCTGTCCATTTGAATTTTGTTTGCTCAATATTTAATTAAAAAAGTGTGTGATAATTTTTAAAATTGCCCAAATAAGAACTATGGGCAAACAGAAAACTCCAATAAAATAAAGGGCAATAAGTCCAAACAATGAAAAGAATGCTCCAAACAGTGCAGTAATTGCAATACAGTCTTTAATTTTAATTTTGATACGTTTCATAATGTTTTAATTACCTCCCATCAACTGACCGATTTCCCAAGTTTCCAACAATTCACCATCAAAGACAAAATAATTCACCCACATATCGTTCTTCAAATCAAATTTTGAATTGAACACTTGCGTCTTTGCCACGTATGGATAACCCAGAATATAAATCAATGCGTTCATTGTACACCCAATTCTTTTTCGATTTTTTCGGTACGACCCATCCAAGGTTGAGGTTTAATATTACTAAACCAATCCTGCATACTAGGAATACGTCCCAAATCTTCTTTAACGTGTAGCTCTGCTACGTAGCGTGTCGGCAATACGTTTCCATTACTAAGTGTGATAGTAATTCCAAAAATACGCTCACACATAAAAATTCCTTCGGCATGATGCCTCAAAGCACGATGACGAAAATCTGCCATCATCATTTTGCTTTCATCAAACCAATTATGAATTGGAAGATAATCTTCGACACTTCCGCCCCACTTTTTAACACTACTCAAAGCGTGATTATACGGATGACTCATATTGTGGATGTTAGCGTAAACTCAAATTTTCTTAGCGTCAACACCTTTTTTACGAAAAACCATGTCAACCGTGTTGGGTTTAGCCATAAGATTACCTCCGCTATGAATACTCACCAATTCATATCCTTTTGGAATCACTGGATTACCTACCTTGAATCCCCTTGCCCACTGTTCTTTTCCATTTTTATCAGTAAAAACAAATCCACCGTTGTAACGGTTGGACACAGGAATTGGAACCAATTTATCTTTTCCCCAATTTTCAAATTTGCGATTTGTTGTCATAGCAGGAATCAAGACAATTCCCGGCAAATGAACATATTCGTCAGCACCAACTTCCCATGTCGTTTTCATTAGGTGGTAACTCTAAACAAGAAATTCGCAACTGTCAATCACCATCTTGGTAAAAAGCACAATAAGAACGGGAATCAACTACACGTTTCATTATTTCAACTTCCCAAGCCTTCAAATTTTTATCAATTTCAATATTAATCAAATCAATTTCTTCTTTAGTAAATCCAGCGGTGTCCCAATCTGTATTATCAATTACAGCATAATTAATGCCGAGGTCAATTTCTTTGCTTCCCCAATATTCATAGGGTCCAATACCGTCGTTTTCAACCGAATACTCACAATTTACTTTAATTTCAATATAACGAACCTCGTCTTGCTCTTTTCCAGCAACGGGCAATTCAACTTCAATAGTAAAAAATTCATTCATACAGCTAGTATATTACAGTAAAAG
>CAIQHW010000188.1 GCA_903871715.1 uncultured bacterium | reverse complement strand
CGCTAAAAGAATCGTTGTAAGGTGCAAAAGGATGGTCGAATGGTTTTTTAGAAATATTGTGCCAATCTGTACTGATATTTTTTTGTGGTCGCGGCTGCGAATTAATATAAGCTGCTACATCCCAAGCTTCTTCATTGGTTAACATGGGTTTATTGTAAGTGGCTTCCAAATAAGGCATATTGTTTTTTACAAAGCCAGCCAATCGCGATAAACGAAATAATCCTGCACCAATATTATAACTGTGGTTGCCCCATAGCGGTGGATAGTCATAGCCATAACCACCTGCATTTACTTGTCCTTCGCCATTTTTTCCATGGCATCGCAAACAAAAACTATTATACACTTTTTCTCCTTTCACTTTATCAGCTGCTCTGTTTAAAAATGGAAGATTGGCTATACCACTTCCCAATGGCTTTTTACCTTTTGGCACATCGCTGCCTACCCATTTGATATAAGCTATCATGGCTTTCATCTCCATGCTCGAAGTATCTAAGGCTTTGCCATTTAAGCTGCGTTCTATACAATCATTTATCCGTTTAGCAATGCTTTCTACACTGCCACTTCTATCGCGATATTTTGGATAAGTAGAAGCTACTGCACTGTAATTATTTCCCCAAGGCATAGTGCCAGCTTTTAAATGGCAGTTTTGACAATTCATGCCATTACTCAAGGCTTTTACTTTTCCTCTTGGTCCTAGGTATTCAGCCGTGTTGGCAATTAATTCATAGCCATAACGGGCTGCGGTGTCTTTTCTATCTATGCAAAAATGATTCCATCCTATCCACACCAAATTGTTTGATGTGGTTGGTGCTGGTGTATTTAAATTTTCTTTGCACGATAGTTGCAAAAAGGAAATGAACAATAAAATTACCCCAATCGATTTCATGAATGGATACAAAGTTGAAAAATAATAATGGAATTAATAGTCAATTGGCAATTATGAATCAGCAGCCATTAAGCATTCAACAATCTTGCAGTCATTTCTTGTAGCAATGCGCCATTATCGCCACCAGTGGCGTTTACACCTTTCGATTTTAAATCGAAATCGTGTAAAATGGCGAAGATATGTTTCATCTTTTGGGGCGGATATTGCTGTGCTGCGGCTTTATATTCCATCAATATTTTGCCAGGATATTGGGCATGGATGCCAATAGCTGTAGCCGTATCTTTTTCGCTCATGCCCACACAATTTTGATAGATGAATAGCTTTGAAAAATAACCATACAGCGATGCAATAACCATGACCAACGGGTTGGCTTTATCGTTTGCCCTACTATATTGCACAAAACGATAGGCTTGTAGGCTGTTTTTTGCGCCTAATGCTTTTTGAAATTCAAAAACATTATAGTCTTTGCTGATGCCGATGTATTTTTCTACATCTTCATTATTCAGTTCTTTATCTTTTGGGATGTTTAAAAACAGTTTGGATAATTCGTTGGCTATTTTCGATAAATCGGTGCCCAAATATTCCTTTAACGTGGCAGCAGTTTCGGTTCTTATTTTATACCCTTGTTGGTTTACATAAGTCTTTATCCAGTTTTCGATATCCCATTCTCTAATCGGTTCCGATTTAAAGTGAACTATGTGTTCGCTTTTGCTCAATAGCTTGCCCAATACCTTTCTTTTATCTACATCTTTATGCTTGTAGCACACTACAAATATGGTGCTGGGCAAAGGTTTTTCAAAATAGGCAGTCATATCATCCATGCCTTTAAAATCAGCGGCTTCTTTAAGGATAATGGTTTGATAATTGCTCATCATTGGGTAGCGCATCAACGTATCGAGCAACATTTTGGTTTGGCAATCTTTGCCATACAACACACTTTGGTTAAAGCTTTTATCGGCTTCTGATAAGGCATGTTGTTCGATATAATCGCTGATGACATCAATATAATAAGGCTCTTCGCCTTCTAAAAAATAGATGGGTTTAAATTGCTTCTTTTTAAGCTGCGCTATAATATCATCAAACTTAAAGGTCATAATAGATGGGCAAAGGTAGAATTATTTTGAATGATAAATGAGGAACTTTAAACGATAAAATTTGATGCCGAGGTTTGGGTTAAGGAGCCGATGTAATGTTGGTTTCTGTATAGAAGATGTTTCAACCAATTTAATCACAAAGTGTTTGTTGCCATAAAATAAAAAGCAATAGATAAGAACTATACAGTTTTGAACAAAAGCTATACAGTTCTTATTAAGAACCATACAGCTTTAAACAAGAGCTGTATAGAATGGAACAAAAACCATACAGCTTTAAACAAAAACTGCCTAAAATTTAAAAAAACTGTACAGTTTTGAACAATAACTATACAGCTTTAAACAAAAGCTGCATAGAGTTAAACAAGAACCATACAGCTTTAAACAAGAGCTGTATAGAGTTAAACAAGAACTATACAGAATGACCAAAAACCCAATTTTCTTTTCCTAAAATCTTGCTATGTTTTGTCTTTTCCTAATTAGGTTTGGTTAAATAGTAATTAAATTTAAAAAAAAGAAAACAATAAACTGTGCTATGTTTAAAATAATTGAATACAGACTAATTCGTTTTTTAGGAAAAATAAAAGCAACATTTATTGATGCATCGTGTTTTAATGAATAACCACAAAACAAACATCCAGATGCCTATCGAAAAACACCCATCCTTAGCTTTTTTACCGTATTCTATTCCCGATAAAATTCAAATTATAAGTAAAATGGCATGATATATTTGTCTTTCAACCTACCACTTGCTACTTATTTCCACAACAAAGGCTCTTTCGATGCAAAAGAGCCTTTATTGTGTAGTAAACTTACCACTTATTGCCAATTACTTATCAAAACCTCAAATGCTTAACCGTGTAGCCATTATTAATTAGCTGCTTTAGCGAACCAATACCAATTTTTACATGAATTTCAGCAAAGTTGGCAGTAATGCTTACAT
>CAIQHW010000187.1 GCA_903871715.1 uncultured bacterium | reverse complement strand
GTTGCAATTCGGGCTTCAATTTTTTTACGTAACAAAAATTTCGGGTCAGCAGTTTTGTCTCTCATCTCAATGAAATTATCCAAAGCCAATTGCGCCACCGCATCGCCATTCGGCTTGCGAAGTGTTTGATATTCTTCAAACAGTGCTTTCCAATTGTCGCCATGCTTCTCCATCATTTCATCAAACACCACACAATCTTCAAAACCGCAATTCATGCCTTGTCCGAAGAACGGCACAATCGCATGTGCAGCATCGCCCACCAAACAAGCTTTGTCTTCAAAGCTCCAAGGAAAGCAGCGTACAGTTACCAATGTTGATGTTGGATTGGTGAAAAAATCTTGTTTTAATGTTGGCATTAATGCAATTACATCAGCAAAATATTTTTGCATGAAATTCATCATTGAGGTTTCATCTTTCAAAGTCTCAAATGATTCCTCTCCTTTCAATTGTAAAAACAATGTGCAAGTAAAACTGCCATCAATATTGGGCAATGCAATCATCATAAAACTTTTTCGGGGCCAGATGTGCAACGCATTTTTCTCCATTTTAAAACTGCCATCTTCATTCGCTGGAATCAACAATTCTTTGTAAGCATGTTCCAAATAAGTTTGTGAGTAGTTGAACATATCTGTTGATGTCTGCAAAGCCAATCGCACTGGGCTGAATGCACCATCAGTTCCTAACAAAATATCAGCATTGGATATAACTGGATTTCCAGTTTTTTCATCAACAAATTTTGCAGTTGATTGTCGTAAATTAATGTCAGTGCATTTGTGTTCAAATTTGATTTTAACATTTTCAAATTTTTCAGCCAAGCTCATCAAAGCCATATTAATACCGCCTCTGCTCACAGAATAAATTGCCTGATTTTCTTTTCCATATGGTTGAAAAGTTTGCGTTCCATCCTGATGATGAATCTGACGACCATACATCGGAATGGCAATTTTCATGATGTCATCCGCAATGCCGGCTGCTTTCAAGCCACGAATACCTCTGTCACTCAAAGCCAAATTAATACTTCGTCCTGCTGAAATTTTTGTAGAACGCATATCTGGTCGGCGTTCAAACATGGTAACGTTGTGACCACGTTTAGCTAAATAAACTGAAAGCAAACTGCCTACCAAACCACTTCCTACTATTGAGATATTTTTTTTCATGTTGATGTTGATTGAACGCTGATGACGCTGATTGTTATGATTGATTAAGATATTTATATTGATTTGAAAAAACTTTCCTTTTGAATTGAGGTTTCTTGCCGAAATTCAATAAAAGTCCTACTTCTATTTTTGTTGCTTTGAGATAATTTAAAAGTTGTGCTTCATGTTCTGGTGCTAATGTTTCTGCCGCTTTTAGCTCAACAATGATTACACCTTCCACAACAATATCCGCAAAATAATTTCCTATTTCTTGTTCTTCGTAAAATACTTTGATGGCTTTCTGTGTTTCGCAATTCAAATCATTTTTTTCTAACTCAATCATCATAGCATTCTCATAAACCTTTTCCAAAAATCCATAACCTAATTGATTATAAACTTTGTAAAAACAGCTTATAATCTCTTCTGTTAGTTCGCTATGTTTAAAATTTTGATTCATAAAAAATCATAAAAATCTGCGTCATCTGCGTTCCATTTTTTTAAAATAAATTTACAAACTGCCAAACATCTTCAAACGAATTATACAACGGCACCGGTGCAATACGAATTACACCTGGCTCTCTCCAATCGGCTATCACACCAGCTTTGGTGAGTTTATCAAAAATCTGTTTTCCATTTTCTTTGAATGACAAACTGATTTGGCAACCACGTTCATTTTCATTTGAAGGTGTTAAAATATCGAATTGTAAATTCTTTTCTTTTCTTTTTTCCGTCAATAAAAATTCTAAGAAAGCTGTAAGCTGCAAACTTTTTTTACGCATGTTGTCAATGCCAGCTTCATCGATAATTTCCAAAGAAGCTTTATGAATTGCCATTGCAAATACCGGCGCATTACTCATTTGCCACGATTCAGCAGTGTGCATACTTTCATAAGTTGCTTCCATTTTAAATCGGTCTTTTTCATTGTGTCCCCACCAGCCATTGAATCTTGGCAGCGAATCATTTTTGTGATGTTTTTCATGCACAAAAATTCCGGCTACACCACCTGGACCGCTATTCAAATATTTATAACTGCACCAGCAAGCAAAGTCAACATTCCAATTATGCAATTGCATCGGTATGTTTCCCATTGCATGCGCTAAATCAAAACCACAATTTGCACCAGCGTTGTGAGCAGCTTCAGTAATGGTTTTCATGTCGAATAACTGACCAGTATAAAAATGAACACCGCCAAAAATCACCAGTGCTAATTCATTTTTGTGTTCTTCAATTTTTGCTAAAATATCTTCTGTACGCAAAGTGTATTCACCTTCACGAGGCTGCATTTCAATAATTGCACTTTCATCAAAACCATGAAATTTAGCTTGTGATGTAACAGCATATTGGTTGCTTGGGAAAGGTCGATTTTCAATTAAGATTTTATATCGCTCTTTTGTCGGGCGATAAAAGGATACCATCAACAAATGAAGATTGTTGGTCAATGAACCCATTGCCACCACTTCATTTTTGTTGGCACCAACTAATTTTGCCAAAGCATCTTGTGTGAAATGATGATAATACAACCACGGATTTTTGCCGTGTACATGCCCTTCTACGCCAAGTTTTGCCCAATCATCCAATTCCACGTCAATATGCTCCATTGCCGATTTGGGTTGCAAGCCCAAGGAATTTCCGCATAAATAAATGGAATCTTTACCATTCACTTTTGGTATAAAAAATCGGTCACGAAAATGTGAAAGAGAATCTTGTTTATCTAATTGTTGGGTGAATGAAAGTGAGTTTTCGAAATGCATATTATAGTGAAAAATTGAGCGGCGAAGATAAGATTTGAAATGCGGAAAAAGATGATAAAAGTCAGAAGCCGCTTACAGCACAACATTCAGCGTTTGATTGCTTTTGATAACGATGTCTTTATTCAGCGTTTGCTTCATGCGCCTGTTGGCTTTGTTGCGATAAATGATGCGATAATTCCCTGGTTGTAATGACAAAGTTTCTTGAAACAATTTGTACTTAAACTCCTGCAATTTTATCCAAACATTTTCTTTCAAATAAAACACACCACCATAAATTTCACCATTTTTTTCGATGTTCAAATTGCCTGGTGGCGGAATAGAAATGTTGGTCGTTTTGCTTTGCGAAATATCAATGTTGTTCATTTCAATTCGTGGCAAAGTCAAAATTTCTACATCATATTTTCCCACTAAATATTTTTCGGTAGCGTTCATATTTTGCACATGCAAAGTAGTTTGCGTTTCATTTTTTTTAACCAAAATTTT
>CAIQHW010000186.1 GCA_903871715.1 uncultured bacterium | reverse complement strand
ATTGCACAATCTAGAACCACAATACAATTGTTGTTTTAGTTTGCTATTATCAGATTGAGAAAAATACGTACCGCATTTAAAAGCATTCCAATATGTATTTAGATTGATGCTATTATTATCATTCGCATAATCTAACAAAGGGCTTAAAATCATATTGCGTTTATGTATTTTCTTAGCCACACTAGTAAGAAATTCAGATGCATCTTTTAGTTGTTCGGAAGTACAATTCCGAACTTGTCCACTAGTCTCAAGAGAGCAAACATTAACCTGAGTAAATTCAGGTTTTAAAATTTCATTTCTTGCATTATATTTGTGCTCAGTATCGATTCCCATTTGATATTATTTGTTACTGCCCCCTTGCCAGAGGTAACATTATTTTAAAAGAGAGTGCTCTAACACTCTCTTTTGCTTTTATACAATTCAATTCAATTTTAGCAACAAATTTTTAACCTTGTCCATTAATGGACGAATCTTTACGTCTTCAATCTTAGCCCTTTCAATTCGGGCTTTAATTTCTTTAGATGTTAATGTTGACGTAATGTGATAATGCGGGTGAATCTGTTTTTTATTACCTGTACTCATAATATTAAATGTTTTTTGGGTTGTTTTCGGACAAAAATATAATTCGCTTACAATATACTAACCTTAACACATACACAATAAAAAACGGGCTAATTAAAGCCCGTTGATTTATATTTCCGTCCCTGTGTTGACGCCCCCGCCAGAGCACAGGAATAGAAGTGTACGTGTTATTTTTGGCTTGTGTACGCAATATACATATATATTACACGTACACAAAAAACATTTTATTCACTTATATAGTCATATCCTATAAAATCTCTAATCTGTTTATAGTAATCATTCTTAACTATTTTGTTTTTCTTGATTGCCTCATCACATTTACTTAAGTGGTGGAATGCAGCGTCTCTCATAAATTGCCCGAATGAAATTCCCAATGTTTTACAAACAATATCAATTTCCTCTAATTTTTTTTTAGGAACACGAAATGTTTTAAGCGAAGTATTTTCAGCCATTATAGTAAGGTTTGATGGTTGGTTTATATAAAACAAATATACAATTTTACATTGCAGGGGCGGTTGCCTTTCGTCCATCAGTAGCACTGTTCTTTTGTTGAACAGGTTGAACAGGTTTGAATATTTCTTTAATTTCTTTAAACACAACACCAATTAAAGTAGCAGTCCCCATTGGATTATCAATTACAGCTTTAGCGATGTTACCAATTGCCCCCATATTTTCAGATGAATCTTCGCTTTCATCATAATCTTCTAACCGCATTTTTAAGACCTTATTTTCCTCTTTAAGATCTTTGTTTTCAACTTCAATTTTGTTGATTTCCCTCTCCAACATTTCGGCTTTCGCTTGATGATATTTGCCGTTAATAGCGTCAACGATGAAAGGGCTAGAGTAGTTATAGTCAAGGTTGCCAATGTGCTTAGCCTCAACACTTTGTTTTCGTTCAATTGAATTGTTACTTTCGGGAACGATATTTGTTTCTTTACTTTCATCAATATTCATTTTACGATTACGATACGCCAGGTGCCTACATTTTTGGGAACAATATTTTTGCTCAATTCCAATTTTAGTAGGAGTAAATGCAATTAAGCATTCTAAACAATTATTCATGTCATTTATTTTTTATGGTTAAAAATCAATT
>CAIQHW010000185.1 GCA_903871715.1 uncultured bacterium | reverse complement strand
CATCCTTGGGTGTTTAATAATGAAATTGCAAAAACTGATGGAACATACGTCAATGGCGACATTGTAGAGGTGTATGACCACCATCAACATTTTTTGGGCAAAGGTTATATCAACGACCAATCGCAAATTGTGGTGCGATTATTAAGCCGAAATAAAGAAGAAATTATTGACCGAAATTTTTTCAAAACAAAAATTGAAGCCGCTTGGAATTACAGAAAACAAATTGGCTACAATAAAAATTGCCGCGTAGTTTTTGGCGAAGCCGATGGCTTGCCAGCTTTGGTGGTAGATAAATTTGAAGATGTGCTGGTGATTCAAACTTTAGCATTGGGCATAGATAAATGGAAAAACGACATTGTCGAAATTTTATGTGTGCTGTTTGAAACCGAAAAAATTTACGAGCGCAATGATGTAGGAGTTCGACAATTAGAAGGCTTACCCGAGCAAACGGGTTTTTTGAAATCAAAATTTGATACCCGATTTGTGATGCAACAAGATGGCATAAAATTTTGGGTGGATGTTGCCAAAGGACAGAAAACTGGTTTCTTTCACGACCAACGCCGCAACAGGCTTGCGTTGCAGCCGTTGGTAAAAAATGCAACCGTGTTAGATGCTTGCAGCTACACAGGCTCGTTTAGCATGTATGCTGCAAAATTTGGCGCAGCCGAAGTAGAAGGATTAGATATTTCTGTCGATGCCATAAACGACTGCAAAGCCAATGCAGCATTGAATAATTTTAGTCAATGCCATTTTTCGGAAGTAAATGTTTTTGATGAATTGAAAAAACGAGTGGCTGAAAAAAAACAGTATGATGTGGTGATGCTCGACCCACCTGCATTTACAAAAAGTAGGCAAAAAATTGGCAACGCCATGAAGGGTTATAAAGAAATAAATTTACGAGGCATACAGTTGGTAAGCCAGGCGGATACTTGATTTCGAGCAGTTGCAGTCATTTTATTTTTACCGAAGAATTTAAACAAGTGATTACTGATGCCGCCAGCGATGCTAAAAGAATTTTGCGCCAAGTGGCTTTCAATGCGCAATCGCCCGACCATCCACTGATTTGGAACATCAAAGAAACGCACTATTTAAAGTGTGCAATTTTGCAAGTGTTGTAATAATTTTGTGCATCAATTTTCAACATGAAAAAAAACATTTTCATCATCAACGGACCCAACTTAAATTTGCTGGGCAGTCGCGAACCCAGTGTTTACGGGCATCTTACGTTGGATGAAATCAATTTGCAATTGCAACAAAAAATTGCCAGCGTTAATTTTTCATTTTTTCAAAGCAACAATGAAAGCGAATTGATTGAAATTATTCATCGTGCCAATCAAAATGCAAATGCTGTAGTGCTGAATGCTGGCGGCTTTTCGCATACTTCAATTGCGTTGGCTGATGCCGTAGCTTCCATTTCAATTCCTATTTTTAGTGTGCATATTTCCAACATTTTTAATCGCGAAAAATATCGTCATCAAGATATTGTTGGCGAAAAATGCAAGGGCTCTATTATCGGTTTAGGCACTGTGGGCTACGAGTTGGCGGTGCAATGTTTGTTGGAAGATTTTTTGAAATAAAATTCTTGTAAATTGCATTTTCATTTTTGTAAAAAATATTTTGATGAAGAAAATTATTTTCATTTTTGTAACGATTATTTTTTTGAGCGAAACCACTTTTGCTCAATTCAACAAACCTCGAAACAGCTCATCGGGCTTGCATTCTATTGATTCTACAAAATCAAAACCCGATTTTAAAAAACTGCAATTAGCGTCAACGCGATTTTATTTATCGGCTGGTTATGGTTTAATTTTTTTAGCGCAATACACCGTTTTTAATAATCAAAATAATAGCGCAACACCATCTATTGTTGGTCCAATTTATTTTAAAGCTGGCATGAAAATGAATCCAAAAACTTCCGTTTCATTAAACATTGCTTATGGTACTTTGGCAGAAAGCGAATCTTATAGAAACCGCTCCACAGGCTTATCTTCGGCTTATTTACACAAATATTCAACAGTAAGTGTTTTGGCAAGAGTCAACTTTCATTTAGCACAAGCCAACTCATTAGTTGACCCTTATTTTGGTTTCGGAATGGGCTGGGCAAACCGAAGCAGCACTTATGATAATGGCACAACCATTTCTACAACAGCACCCGGAAGGCACAATGGTGGTGCATTTGGTGGTGCAGGTGGTTCTCAAATTAATTTTCAAAATTTACCCATTGGTGGCGAATGCACGTTTGGTACGGCT
>CAIQHW010000184.1 GCA_903871715.1 uncultured bacterium | reverse complement strand
CGTAATTCTTTTTGAACTCCACAAATTTTTGATTCAATTCTAATTTCACTTTATCCTCAACCGCTTTCTCTACACTAAATTCGTGATGGCAATTGGGGCAAACAATAGTATTCTGCATAACTCAATAAAAATTTAAACGCCGAAATTATTGAAATAAATTTTTGCGAAGCAGAAATGTTTTTTGCCAACTAAAGTGCAACAATAAATCCAATTGCTTGGCGTTTATTCTATTACTTTGCAAATATTTTTGGTAATGAAAAAACTTTTTGTTTTCATTTTTTTTATTTCCTTTTTCAAAAATTCAACAGCACAAATTGGCGCACAAAATGCTTATGAATTTTTGAGTATGCCTGTGAGTACACGTTCTATTGCCTTGGGTGGGATGCTTCCTGCATATAGCTTTCGAGACTTAGCTGTGGCAATTGAATCGCCTTCGCTTTTAAATAAATCTTACGACCGAAATTTTTATTCGAGCCAAGAATTAATGTTTGCGCAAATTTATCATGGGCAATTTGGCTACGCAAAATATCAACCAAAATTGGATGCCACTTTTGCAGGCAGCATTCAATATTTAAACTACGGCAATTTTATTAAAGCTGATGAAACAGGCGCACAAACTGGGCATTTTGGAGCCGAAGAAATGGCAATGCAATTGGGTTTTGGTAAAAATTTGAACGCAAAATTTAGTTATGGAGCCAATACAAAATTCATCTACTCACGTTACGACGATTTAACTGCAACTGCCGTGGCGGCTGATTTGAGCACATCCTATAAAGATACCGCAAAAAAAATCTGCCTCACTTTTCAGATTTTAAATGTAGGCACACAGCTCAAAACTTTTTATCCAAATGTTTATTACGAAGGCTCTCACATCGAAGGTTTGCCAACTGATGTGCGCTTTGGTATTTCAAAACGATTGAGTCATATGCCGTTCTCTATTCAAATTTCAGCGCATCATTTACAGCAGTTTGATATTCGATACAACAATCCATTGGATAATGTAACTACTAATATTTTCGGACAAGATTCGACACCAACCAAAACAAAAAATTACATCGCCGATAAAATTTTTAGGCATTTGGCTTTTGGTGGTGAATTTTATTTTGGCAAACATCTTACGGTGCAAATTGGTTATAATCATTTGCGAAGGCAAGAATTAAAGACTTCTACCTTAAACGGTGCAATTGGCTTCAGTGGTGGATTTCACATCAGCACCAAAAAATTTACCTTTGGTTTTTCGCATGCTTGGTATTATTTGCCAAGCGCTACCAATACCATTTCATTGACGTTTCTGATTTGATTTTATCATCTTTTCAAAAGCATTAACTTTGCCAAAAATTAATTTTCTGATGTCCATAATTATTGCTCCATCGTTGCTTTCTGCCAATTTTCTAAACTTAGAAAAAGATATAGAAATGTTGAATCAAAGCCAAGCCAAGTGGATTCATGTAGATGTGATGGATGGTGTGTTTGTGCCCAACATTAGTTTTGGTTTTCCTGTTTTAAAAGCGGTGCGAAAAGCCACCAAAAAATATTTGGATGTGCATCTGATGATTCATCATTACGACAATTTTATTGACGAATTTAAAGCCGCTGGTGCAGATGGTTTAACCGTGCATTTTGAAAACAGTATTCATTTGCATCGTACCATTCAAGCTATCAAAAAAGCAGGCATGAAAGCTGGTGTGGCAATGAATCCACATACGCCTGTAAATGTAATAAGTGAAATGATTTTCGATTTGGATTTGGTTTTAATCATGAGTGTAAACCCAGGTTTTGGCGGACAAAAATTTATTGAAAATACCATCTCAAAAATTGCTGAATGCAAACAATTAATCGAGCAAAAAAAATCCTCAGCTTTGATTGAAGTAGATGGCGGCGTTGATTTAAGCAACTGTAAAAAAATTATTGCTGCGGGCGCAAATGTACTCGTAGCAGGCAATGCAGTATTTGGCTCGGCAAACCCGATGCAAACGATAAGTGAGTTAAAGCAATAACTTGCCTTTAAAATGAAATAGTTTTAAAAACTAAATGGCATCAACAATACTTTCCTACTGCATTTTAAAGATGGTAGCAGAGTGAAGTTTAGGTTTAATTAATTCGGCGTATTGAAAATCGGGTTCCAGGTACACTAGTTGCAGGATATGCTGAAATCAATGTTGTAGAGTTAAAGGCAACTCCGAAATAATAGCTTGAGCCAGCCGTTAAATTTACTACTCCCTTGCAGTAATAAGAACGAGTATGATTTGGTAGTTCATAATTAAACCTTCCAATCCATTTATTAGTCGAATTATCAACAAAACCCATAACATTTCTAGTTGGGTTTGGAGAGCTACCATAATCATTGGTTGCTAACGAGCTACTCACAGCATTTAATTCAATTTCATAAATATAAGTTCCAGAAGATACAGGGGAAAATATTCCTGTTGAGCTATTGTATTCATTTCCTAAATCCAATACTTCATTTTGTGAAATAATTTTCAATATACTGTTTGTTGTCGTAGATGAAAAGTCACTTGTAATATGACCAATAAAATAACTTGCTCCTAAAATTGATTTGTTTACAACTTGAGTTGATGTTGCAGACAACAAATTGTCAGTTGCTGAAGTAGAAGTTTGCAGTCCTTCAATTCTTAATGGGTTTGAAGCTGCATACACGTGCAACACATTGGTGGGTGAAGCTGTACCTATACCCACTTTGCCCAATGAATCCACAATCATTCGAGCCGTATTGTTGGTTTTTATTCTTAAACTTTTATTGTCGGTTGTGCCTAAAAAATTACTGGCATAACTGGTGCCGCTATTACCTGTTAAGCTCCAAGCTTTTGAGGTAATGGCTGATGTTAAATCTAATGCTATGGCAGCTACCCCATTTACAGTGGTGGTTAAATTTGTGCCACTTAAACTGGTAGTATTGCTGTTAATCATGTTCACTGTTGACCCAGCTACCCCATTTACAGTGGTTTTAATTGTATTGGCTGATGAAGTATTAGCCACTGTATTAACTATTGGCACAGTGGAACCAACTACTCCATTGATAGTAGTGCTTAAATTATTAGCCGATGAAGTATTACTTACAGAACTAATTGTATTCGAAGTAGCCCCTACCAAATTTACAGTAGAAGTAAGCGTATTGCTCGATAAACCTAACGAATTAAGGGTAATGCTTGGTATAGAAGGCGTGATGGCAGATAATAAATCAACCGCCGAACCAGCTACTCCATTGACAGTGGTAGTTAAATTAGTGCCACTTAAGGAATTACTTACCGAACCAATTACATTCGAAGTAGCCGCCACGCCATTAATGGTAGAACTTAATGTATTACCTGACAATCCTAATGTGTTCGTATTTATAATGGGTACTGTTGAGCCCGATATCCCATTGATAGTAGTTTTCATCGTATTAGCCGATGAAGTATTGCCTACACTAGTAATGGCTAAAGTGGTATCTGATACGCCGTTTACGCTACTCGTTAATACATTGCCCGATACATTAAAAGTGTGTGAATTAATCATCGGTACCGATGTGCCTGCTATGCCATTGATGGTGGTGGTTAAATTATTGCCCGATGAGGTGTTGCTTACTGTGCCTATGGCACTAGATGTAGCTGCTACACCATTTACTGTGGAGGTTAACGTATTGCCCGATAAACCTAAGGTATGTGTGGTGGCTGCCGTTATAGCTGGGGTTAAATCTAATGCCGTTGATGCCACGCCATTAATTGTTGTGATTAAGTTTTTACCACTTAAACTGGTGGCATTGGAATTGATAATATTTACACCTGTACCTGCTACCCCATTTACTGTGGTAGTTAATGTATTGGTAGATGAAGAATTGGAAACGCTATTCACTGCCGATGCTGTGGCGGCTATACCGTTGGCGGTTGAAGTGATTGTATTGCCTGATGAAGTTAAGGTGTTGGTATTGGTAGGCGCTATCATGCGCACCCATTGTGTGCCATCGCAATAATAATACCCAGGTGTTACTGCTGTGCCTCCGCTGCCTGCTGTGGCTGTATTATACACCATCAAGCCCGATACGGGCGATGATATAGGTGTGGTAATATTAGAGGTTGATGTTAAAGCTACTCTTGGTGGCAAAAATCCGCGATTGGGGTCGCTGATTTCTAATTTTGCTGATGAATTCGGGGCAGAGGTGCCTATGCCCACATTTTGGGCTCGTAATGTTGCCGTACTTATCAGCAATAAGGCAATTAGTACAATTTGAAATTTTAGTTGCATGGTTAAACAAATTGGTTTTGATTTGTTACGATGCAAATTTGAAACAAAACAGAATTTGAAATTCTACGAAAAAAATCGTAAAAACATCAGTAAATTATGGCATTTGCGTAAATAGGTAGGCTTAAATTAAAAACACTGCATTTACTATACCATTTTCTATAAAAAGCAATTTGTGAAGATAAGTTCAACAAACCTGAAGTATTTATTTTTTTGCGCCTGCAAAAAGAAAGTAATTGGCATTCATCAAACCCGATGTGGTGGCGTACTGGTCAAACAGTGTTAGAATGTTTGCTAACTGATGCGTTAATTGTTCGCTTCCTCTTAAACCTCCTAAAAATCTATAAATAAATGAGTAATAAGGTTGCAATGCAATTTGATTAAATTGTGCATCCAATTGCTCCAATATTTCTGCGCCATCATGCGATAAATCGTTGGGCGATTGCCCATCGGTTTCGTGTTTATCGCGTTCGTTTTTAAACGATGGTTTCTTTCATGAAGCCGATTTTAAAGCTTCGACACCGTTGGTAAACATTAAAGAAAGCAACAGTGGCTATCATCTAGAAGTGGCAGCACCTGGCATGAGCAAAGAAAATTTCGACATTGCTGTTGATAAAAATT
Organism: uncultured bacterium; assembly: GCA_903871715.1. Lineage (GTDB taxonomy): Bacteria > Bacteroidota > Bacteroidia > Chitinophagales > CAIODY01 > CAIODY01. The sequence continues at coordinate 3,000 of CAIQHW010000184.1, read as the reverse complement.
TGCTGACCATTAGTGCCGAAAAACAAACCGAGCAAAAGAAGGAAGAAGAAAAATTTACTAGAAAAGAATTTTCGTACACCAATTTTAAACGCAGTTTTACTTTGCCCGAAAACATTGATGCCAGCAACATCAAAGCCGTGTATGAACATGGCATTTTGAAAGTTGATTTATTAAAAAAAGAAGAAGTGAAAAACACAGTGCAAAAAATTTCGGTAAACTAAAATTTACTTAACAGAAAACAACAAATCCCGATTCGGCATAGGCTGTATCGGGATTTGTTGTTTTACTAAAAGAGTTAAGATGTATTCAATCGAATCAATAGGCTTAGGCATTATACGCATCCAAAGCCACTTTTAAGCATTCCATTGCTTTTTGCAAATCGGTTTTGTTGAGCACATAAGCCAAGCGTACTTCTTTTTTACCCAAGCCTGCTGTGGCATAAAAACCTGTGGCTGGTGCCAACATCACCGTTTGATTTTCGTAGCTAAAACTTTCCAACAACCATTGGCAAAATTTATCTGCATCATCAATTGGCAATTTGGCAATGGCATAAAATGCACCACCAGGGTTGGGGCAATAAACGCCAGGTATTTCGTTCAACATCTTTACCATCAAATTTCTGCGCTCAGTATATTCTTGTTTGATTTCATCAAAATAATTTTTGGGTAAATCAACCGCAGCTTCGCCAGCAATTTGTGCAAATGATGGCGGGCTTAATCGTGCTTGGGCAAATTTCATCGTAGCATCAAACAAGGTTTTGTTTCGGGTTACAAATGCGCCAATCCTGCCACCACAAGCACTATAACGCTTACTAATGGTATCCATTACCACCACATTTTCTTCTACACCTTTTAATTGCAAAGCAGAAAATGGTGCAGCTCCATCATAGCAAAATTCGCGATAAGCTTCATCGCTAAACAAAAATAAATCGTGCTTTTTAACCAATGCTGCCAACGATTCCATTTCTGCTTTTGAATACAAATAACCCGTTGGATTATTCGGATTGCAAATAACAATAGCTTTTGTTTTTGTCGTAATTAATTTTTCAAATTCGCTAATCGGTGGCAATGCAAAACCATTATCAATGCTGGACGTAACAGGAATAATTTTTAAATCGGCTTCAGTAGCAAAGCCATTGTAATTGGCATAAAATGGTTCGGGAATAATCACTTCATCGCCAGCATCTAAGCAAGCCATCATGCCAAAAATAATCGCCTCACTCCCACCCGTTGTAATCATGATTTGCGAAAAATCTACCTCTACATTTACCGATGCATAGTATTGCACCAGTTTTTTGCGATAACTTTCAAACCCAGCACTGTGGCTATATTCTAAGATTTTAAAATTAGAATTTCGCACGGCATCCAACACTGGCTTAGGTGTTTCAATATCAGGCTGACCAATATTTAAATGATACACTTTGGTACCTCGATTTTTTGCCGCTTCGGCAAATGGAACTAATTTACGAATCGGCGATTGCGGCATGGTTTCGCCGCGATGAGATATTTTTGGCATAGCCACAAAAGTAGGAAATTGAAAATTGTGAGGGATGATTTTTTGAAAAAATCAAAGTCTTTTTATCAAAGCTAAATCATGCGTTTGCAGATTCAAATCTTTGTTCCAAATGCCATCGTTGGTTAAAGTATCCATGCGCACTTTGGTGCTGCAATGAATAATTTCATGTTCATCTAAACAAATGCCTACGTGAGCAATTTTACCTTTTTCATTTTTAAAAAATGCCAAATCGCCTTCTTCTACTTCGGTAAAAGAAATGTTTTTTCCCACTTCGGCTTGCTGCCAAGCATCACGAGGCAAGCGAATGCCCACCAATTTAAAAACTGTTTGTGTAAAACCGCTGCAATCCGCTCCATGAAAAGATTTACCACCCCACAAATAAGGTGTGTTTAAAAAAGTGTAAGCAAAATCTATCAAAACATTTTTGTCGAAAATATTTTTATCAAAAACAAAAGGCACAGTTTCGCCCATCAATGTATAAATATTGTTGTTGAAAAAAACCTCCTCTTTTTTGTTGCAGTAAATTTCACAACCTGGTATAATGGAAATCATTTCCATGGCTTCTAAACTCAACAATTGCGCATCGCTGCTGGCTACCATTTTTTTAAACCCACGTGGAATATTTTCTGGAATGGGCATCAAAGAATTAATTTCTACCCAACCTTCATAACCATCAAAATTGCAAGTAACTTTGAGCCAATTATTTTGTTGATTAATTTGCAACACATGTTCGCCAAACAAAAGTTGGGAAACCATTTCAGCCCGATGATTGGGCTCCGCTCGAAGTGGCGCTGTGGCAACTGCACAAAAAAAATTCATTGCAAAAAGTATTTTTGTATTTAAAATTGAACTGTTAATTTGCGCCAAGTTAGTAACGTTTTAGCTATTTAAGTTGTCTTATAATAAAGCACGTTATTTTTGATACGCAAAATAAAATTATCACCATGAAAAAAATATTACTCTCCACCACAATTATTTTATGTTTTGCAATTGTTGGTATAAAAGCGCAAGATCCACATTTTACGCAGTTTTCAGATGCGCCAATGTTGGTGAATCCAGCCAATACAGGTTTCTTCAGAGGCATGTATCGTTTCTCTGGCAATTTTAGAAACCAATGGGATTATCGCTTTATTAATGATAATAGTGTAGCAGCTCAAAACACTGGCTATACCACTTTTGCTGGTGGTTTTGATATGAGTTTAAAGCCAGCCAAAAATTCGCCTGATATGTTGGGGATTGGCATTCAAATGTTGGCAGATAGAGCTGGCGAAGTTTCGTTGGCTTCTACCTATGGCCAATTAAATATGGCATATTGGAAAAGATTGGACCCCACTAAATATCGCTATTTATCGGCAGGTTTTACGATTGGTTTTGTACAACGAAAAATTGATTACACCAATTTGCAATTGCCTGACCAATACAATCAAAACGACCCATTTCATCCTTATGACCCAATATCATTGCCAGTTAACAACAGCTATGTAT
>CAIQHW010000183.1 GCA_903871715.1 uncultured bacterium | reverse complement strand
ATAAGCACTTGATTTAAGCGATGTGGGTCACCTACGATTGTGTTTTTCAAATTCTCATCTTCGTCAAAAAATAATGTTACTGAATTTTCGCTGGCTTTAAAAGAATGCATTTGCACAATTTCATTACACAATGCAAACAGATTAAATGGTTCTTCATCAATCTCTAAAGTGCCTGCTTCAATTTTTGAGAAATCTAAAATATCGGAAACCAACGTGGTGAGCTGACGAGCAGAAAAATTTAACACCTTTACTAAGTTAGATTGTTTGTCATCTAATTTTTCCAATGCTAACATATTGCTGATGGAAACCACAGCATTCATAGGTGTTCGGAGTTCATGACTGATATTAGAAAGGAATTCGCTTTTGGCCTGGTCAGCGCGTTCGGCTCGTTCTTTTTCGGTGCTAGTGAGTTCTAATTTTTGAATCACTTTGCGTAATGAATTTTCGGTTTGCTTACGCTCTTCTACTTCTTCCAACAATCTTCTTTTTTGACTGAATGACAAAGCTATCAATCTGGAGAGCTGCCCAAACTCATCAGTTCGGCTTTCCATTGATTCCAAATATTCTTCTCTACCGTGTTTCATCGCATTGAAAACTCTGTTCAATGGCATATTAATATAGGAAGTGATAGCAAGAATTAACAAAGATAAAATGGCTAAAGAAAAGGCGATGAAGAACACATTGTATTTGCGCAAAAATTGTGCAAACACATTGAAAACATTGAACTTGCGCTCTAATTTTAAATACGCAATTGCTTCTCCATTTTCATTTAACAAAGGTTGATATAAAATGATAGCTGCATTTTTTTTGAAAAAAGAATCGGGTTGGTTTTGAGCAACTACCGAAATTCTTGAATCGTCAAAATAATTTGAAAGTTGCGCACACAAAGCTGTATCAAAAATTTGACCAGCCGCTAAATAGCCATAGGGTTGACTTTTCCGCTCAACATCATTTGCTGATTGAATGGGTGCGGCAAAAATTTCGGTTACTTGATTATTTACTTTTGCAAAAAAATGAGGGAAATTTTTTCCTGAATTCCACGAAAAATTTTTGGCTAATTCATCATGACTGAAATATAATTTTGCTTTTTCTGCTTTTTCATTGCTGAAAAAAACTTCATTATTGGTCGAAAAAACCCACAAATAATCAATGTTAATTTTGAGTGAATGCGCTTGAATATTATCATTGAACCAGCTCACATCTTTTTTATCTAGGAATGTAACCAACTCATCCCACGATGAATTATCATACACATACGATTCAATAAATTTTCCATGCAGCTTAATCACCCGTTCCATTTGCCGCTTGGTTTCAGCCATTTGTTGTTTGGCAATTTGTTCGCTGCTTTTGCGAATGGTAAATTGAAACACAATTGTGCCAGCAACAAACAACAGCAACAACGCTGATATGATGAGTGTTAATCGTGTGGTTAATTTCATAAATCGAAAAGTGGGAAAAAAGAAAAAGTCAAACTATACGTATTTCATCGTAAAATTAATGCCGCACTAAAAAATAAAAGAGAAGTGTGCTAAATAAATAAACACACTGGTTTGTGGGTTTAATACTGTTTCACCACACCATACAAAGTATCGCGTTCAACAGCGGTTCTGCCAACGGCTTGAATCATTTGCACTAATTGTTCGGTAGTTAAATTTGGATTTTTTTCTTCGGCACCAGCCATCGAATAAATTTTTGTTGAATCATCAATTGT
>CAIQHW010000182.1 GCA_903871715.1 uncultured bacterium | reverse complement strand
CCAAAGCAGAATGGAAAATTACATTGCCAATCGCCAACCCCAAAATGCCGCTGATGTTGAACACTTACAACGTCAGTATCAATACGAACAACAGCGTCAAGGAATCCTATGAAAATTTTAAAACAAATGATCGAAGCAATCATTGCCAACCGTGTGCAACAGGCCGACGCATATCGACGAGGCTATCGCTACTATTACTGATCAAAAAAAAAACCCTACGTAAGTAGGGTTTTTGCTTTTAACTACAAATTTAGAAACTACGTGTGTAGTAGATGCCTTTGGTATTGTACTCAGATGATACTGAGTCATTACGGCGTTCTTGTTTGTAGGCAACGCTGATGTTGTCATTCTTGGTCAGGTTATAACCCAATGCAATGGTTTGTTCATCTGTGTTGTATGCGTTGGTAGAACTATTTGCCCAATCCGCACGACGACGATAACCGTAACGTACTCCAAAGTCACCAAACTTGGCTTTCACACCTGCTTCTGCGACCCAGAAATTAAAGTCAAGTGTTGACTTGTTTTTGTGTCCAACTGCACCAGCAACGTATGGTGTAAAGGCTGTACCAGTGGCAATGTCATAGCTAACTTTAACTTGAGCAAGGCTTTCCTGCTTTTGAGTAGAACCTGATCCTGGTTCCACACGCTCATCTTCCATGCGAACTTCGGCAGCAAACCCATTTTCAAACTTTTGACCAACGTTCAACCCATAAACATAGTTCATTTGTGTTGAATTTTGCTTGTCTTTTTCGTCATAGGTAATGCTGGCATAAGGACCTGTGGCTCCTGCAAAACCAACCACTGATGCCAATAATGTGGCCAATACTAATTTTTTCATTAAATTCTCCTTGATTAAAAATGAAATTTCATTGTAGCATACAAATTAATTTGTTTGAATTATTATTTAATTAAAATTTGCGCACCACAAATATATTTAAGACATAAATTTTTACAAATTTGTTACACTTAAATTTCTGGTTTACTGCTGGTCTCGCCAGCACCTAAAACGCAGGCTATGCTGGCATCATATTCAATCATGGTCCATGATCGTGTTTCTCGATTGACCAACAATGTGATATGTGTGCCTGTGTTGGTTTTGCCCACCCATAGCGGGGCTTCTTGATAATTCATTGAAAAGTAATTCATCACAGTTTGTGCATCTGAGCACTTGATCTGCTTTTGCATGTCAACAATTTGCTGGGCGTGGGCTATACAGCTGATTAGGCAGAATAACAACGCCACTGTGGTATTTTTCATAGTGGCTACTCCTGTTGAATATTTATGTTATATTTTTGTAACAATCGAACATTAAATAACTATTACAAAGGATACACAATGAAAGAAATTTTACAAACACTGCGGGAACAACGATGGGACGATCACCGGTATTATCATCACAGCAGAATTAATCAATTTTTACACTTGATCTCAGCAACAAGTTTCTTGATTGCTTATGTGTATCTATTCATTGACCCAGTTGTGAGCGCTTATGTTGCATGGTTGATTGCCATGACCACTAGACAAGCGGGCCATTTCTTCTTTGAACCACATGGCTACGATGAATACAACAATGCCACATTTGAATACAAAGAGAAAATCAAAATTGGTTTTAATTTAAAACGCAAACGTGTGTTGATGGCATGTTTTGTGGCTGTACCATTATTGGCTTTCTTTGATGCCGAGTTAATGAATCTACTAATACCCGATAATGATCCAATGACATTTGTCAATCGTGTGGGCATGGGTTGGTTATGGTTGGCAGTGGCCGGTGTTGTGTTTAGAATGATTCAACTCACTGCATTGCAAAGCCGAAAAGTAGCATTGGTCTGGTGTCTTAAGATTGTGACCGACCCATTCCACGATGTGTGGATTTATCGCAAGAGTCCCAT
>CAIQHW010000181.1 GCA_903871715.1 uncultured bacterium | reverse complement strand
GCATTGGCTCGTGGTGAGTTGAGAGCCGTTGGTGCAACTACATTAAACGAGTATCAAAAGTATTTTGAAAAAGATAAAGCCTTAGAACGCCGATTCCAAAAGGTGTTTATTGATGAACCAACAATTGAAGATGCTATTTCTATTCTTCGTGGATTGAAAGAAAAATATGAATCGCATCATAAAGTACGAATTAAAGATGAAGCAATTATTGCTGCGGTAGAATTATCGAGCAGATATATTACCGATAGATTTTTACCTGATAAAGCCATTGACTTAATGGATGAAAGCGCTGCAAAACTGCGCCTGGAAATGGATTCCTTACCAGAAGAGTTAGATGAACTGGAAAGAAAAATTCGTCAGCTGGAAATTGAACGTGAAGCCATTAAACGTGAAAAGGATGAAAAGAAACTGAATGAATTGAATGGTACGATTGCTAATCTTTCATCTGAACGTGATTCGTTAAAAGCGAAATGGCAAAATGAAAAGAAAATTGTAGATGCTATTCAGCAATGCAAAAAAGATATTGAAGAATTTAAACTGGAAGCTGAACAAGCTGAACGCAGCGGTGATTATGGTCGTGTGGCTGAAATTCGCTATGGCAAAATAAAAGAAACTGAAGCCAAACAAACTACGCTGGAAAATGAGTTGAAGGAAATGAACAGTGGCAACAGAATGTTGAAAGAAGAAGTAGATGCAGAAGATATTGCTGAAAGTGTGGCGAAAGCTACGGGCATTCCGGTTTCGAAAATGTTGCAAAGCGAACGTGAAAAATTATTGCATTTAGAAGATGAATTGCACAAACGTGTGGTTGGTCAGGAAGAAGCCATCGTTGCAGTAGCTGATGCAATACGCAGAAGCAGAGCAGGATTGAACGATTTGAAAAAACCAATCGGTTCGTTTATTTTCTTGGGAACAACAGGCGTTGGTAAAACAGAATTGGCAAAAGCTTTAGCCGAATATTTGTTTGATGATGAAACCATGATGACCCGAATTGATATGAGTGAATATCAGGAGAAACATACCGTAAGCCGTTTGGTGGGTGCTCCTCCGGGATATGTGGGTTATGATGAAGGTGGGCAATTAACAGAAGCTGTTCGCAGAAAACCTTATTCAGTTGTGTTGCTGGATGAAATTGAAAAAGCACATCCTGATGTTTTTAATGTGTTGTTGCAAGTGTTGGATGACGGACGATTAACTGACAACAAAGGTCGTGTGGTGAATTTTAAAAACACCATTATCATCATGACGAGCAATTTGGGAAGTCATATCATTCAGGAGAATTTTGAAAAAGTGGATGAAACGAAAATGGACAAAGTATATGCTTCAACCAAAGCGGAAGTGATGGAGTTGTTGAAGAAAACTTTGCGACCTGAATTCCTGAATCGTGTGGATGAAATTTTAGTGTTCAAACCATTGTTGAAATCAGAAATCCGTCACATTATTGAAATACAATTGGCTGATTTGAAAAAGAAACTTGCAGAGCAAGATTTGCAATTGGAATTAACTGATTATGCTCTAAACTACTTGGCTGATAATGGCTTCGAACCACAATTTGGTGCACGACCATTAAAACGATTAATTCAAAAGGAAATTACCAATGCCTTGAGCCGCAAAATACTGGAAGGCAATATCGACAAATCAAAACCTTTGTTGGTGGATGTGTTTGATGGATTGGTGGTTGTAAGATAAAAGTTTGGCGAACCTTAAAGGTTCGCCAAACTTATGAAAACAGGCAAGTTCGAAAGGGCTTGTCTGTTTTTGTTTCTAAAAGTAAGTTTTTCCTGTAACATTTGTTCCACCTATTCCTTGTTGATTTTGTATAGGCACATCTAAAAGTGGTTTATTCATTTTCGAACTTTTAAAACTTGTCTTCGCAATGACTTCTTCACATGCTTTTTTAAAATCAGCGTAGAACTCCTCACATTTTAAATTTATAGCCCCATTTATCAAAGTCGTCATATGCTGTTCTTCATTTTCTGTTCTGTTGCTTGATAAAGCTATTTTTCCTTTTGGAACAAATGAGTGAGCAAAACCATTTCTTAAATTATTCCACAAATTATGAGTGATTATTAACGGTCTGTATTGCTTAAATGCTTCTAAATTGTTTATTGCATAGTTAAAATCTGTTTTTGACTGTGGTTTGTTCCAGTCCTCAAATTCATTTAGGCATTTTCCTAAAAATTCAATCCCTATTGCCATCAATGCAAATGAGATGTATTGATGTTTTTGATGAATTTCTTCTATTTCTTCGATAAGAAATTCTTGAATAAAATCTTTCGGAGAAAGTTGTTTCGGCATAAAAAATGGTTTTTTCTTTCACAAATCAACAAAACAATTCTCAAAAATTTATTTCGGGGGAATTATTTCACGGAGCTACACGAAGAAACACGGAGTTACACAGAGAAAAAACTTGGTGAACCTTTGTGAAAATCTTTGTGGTGCTTTGTGCAATAAATCTTTTCTTCTGTTGGAATAAATGCAACAAAACAATTCTTGAAAATTTATTTAGGTGTGAAAAGAAAAAAGATTTAAAGGAAATTATTTCGGAATGAATTTCAACAATTCAGCTAATTGGCTATCAGCAATATTTTCGGTGGAAGATTTATCGTAAATGGTCAATAAATAAACGCTGCTTGCTGTAACTTGAATGTAGGTAATCACTCTTGCACCACCTGATTTTCCTTTACCTTTAGAAGCAATTGCAATTCTGATTTTATAACAATGGTTGCCAATTGGAGTGCCTTGAGAGGGATTAGTTTTCAAATTTTGCACCAACTCAAAATATTCATTTTTAAGCGATGGATATTTTTTCGCCAG
>CAIQHW010000180.1 GCA_903871715.1 uncultured bacterium | reverse complement strand
GTTCTATTCTTACAACAAAAACAATGGCTCGATTAAAATTAGAATTTCCCTGTGCAGCAATTTTTCAAACTACTATTCGTGTGCGAATTACAGATTTGAATTATGGCGCACACATGGGCAATGATGCTTTGCTGTCGCTGATGCACGATGCTCGTGTGCAGTTTTTTCAATCGTTGGGCGCAACAGAAATTAATTTTTTCAACACCGCCGTTATCATGAGCGATGTGCAAGTGCAATATAAACACGAAGGTTTTGCAGGCGATGAATTGTTGTTTGAAATGGGGATTAACGATATTACCGAGCGCACATTTGATGTGTGGTATTTGGTTTCAAAAAAAGTGAATGATGCTAAAACCATTGTGGCTATTGCAAAAACAGGCATGATGTGTTTTGATTACACCACTAAGAAAGTGCAAACCATTCCAACTGAATTGAAAGAAAAAATAAGCAGTTTGGTTTAAAATCATTTTCACCCACAACGCATTTCATTAACTTCGCCGCTCAAAAAATTTAGCATGGAAAATTTGTTAGAAAAAATAAAAGAGACTTCCGTTTACATCAAAAATAAAATCAACAATTTTGAACCCGATTATGGTGTCATACTCGGAAGTGGCTTGGGTGGCTTTGCTTCAGCCATGCAAATCAAATTTGAATTACCTTATACGGCTATTCCTCACTTTCCAATCAGCACTGTAAAAGGACATGGTGGTAAATTAATTTTTGGTTTTTTGGGCGATAAAAAAGTAGTGGCCATGAGTGGCAGATTTCATTTTTATGAAGGCTACACCATGCAGCAGGTAGGCTTTCCGATAAGAGTGATGAAATTTATCGGCATCAAAAAATTGTTTATCAGCAATGCTTCGGGTGGTTTAAATCCAGCGCAGCAAATTGGCGATTTGATGATTATTAAAGACCACATTAGTTTGTTGCCCACCAATCCATTGTTAGGGAAAAACGAAGAAGAATTGGGTGCACGATTCCCCGACATGAGCGAACCCTATGATAAAACCCTTATTGAGCAGGGCTTGGTAATTGCTGCCAAAAATAATATTCGCTGTGCAAAAGGAGTTTATGTAGGTGTTACCGGTCCATGTTTTGAATCGCCAGCCGAATATAAATACATGCACATTATCGGCGGCGATGCAGTAGGCATGAGCACTGTGCCCGAAGTAATTGTGGCAAGACACATGCTACTGCCAGTGTTTGCTATTGCTGTGATAACCGATTTAGGCGTAACTGATAATCCTGTAAAAATAACCCACGAAGAAGTGATTGCGGCTGCCAACGCTGCTGAAAGCAAAATGAGTTTGATTATTAAAGAATTGATTTTGGGAGATAAGATAGATTAGTGGAGTGGCTAAATCGAAAACTGAAGATTAATTTTTTGGTTTTAAAAACTATTTGCCATTTTAGTCGTTGTAATAACCTAAACATTTTTCAAAAACAAAAACATTTACAATGACAAATTTAGAAAGAGCACAAGACATTTACGCCATGATTGGCAAAGGGCAATTGTTTGAAGCATTTGACAAGTATTATGCTGAGAATGTAAGCATGGAAGACATTGGCGAAAACAATTTACGCACAGGCAAAGCGGCTTGCCGAGTGCATGAAGAACATTTTATGGGTGCTGTAGAAGCATTTATGGGCATGGGCATTGATGCTTTTGCAACCAGCGAAGATGGTAGTGTGGTAATGATAGAACATTGGATGGAAATTCAATTTAAAGGAGCACCTGCTGCTGCAAAAATGTCGCAAGTAGCTGTTCAAAAATGGGAAAATGGAATGATTATAAGCGAAAAGTTTTATCATAAATAATAGTTGATAAGCACTAAATTTTAAAAACGCCGAAACAATGCTGTTTCGGCGTTTTTTGTTTTAATGAAGTTTATATTCCAGTTCTTTATTTAGACTGCCTCCATAGTAAGAAATGCTTCCTTATAGCTAACGACGGATGACTCGTCAACTTTCATCAGTGATTCGGAAATATTAGCCAATGGTTCTGAAACTTTTACTGGTGGCTCGGTAAACTTTAAACAAGTGGTGTGAACTTTTATTTACAACACAAAAAAAACGTCCACTTATTCCTAATTGAGCGTTTAATCCAACTTCCGTTTTCTTTTTCTTCCTTTGATATAATCTGCAACAGCCTTTTCGGTAGTATACCAAACCCTACCCTCTTTGTGAGCATCAATTCTTTTATCGACAATACAAATGAGCAACAGTTGGTTTATTTTCTATTTCTAAAGCCATCGAAAAAAGTTTGCGATACTGTGCTTAATTTAAAGGAACAAGCTTTCAGCGCATTGGTAAGTATACAAAAAACAAAACGCCCAATCGTTTGCGATTGAGTGTTTCTTTATTTTATTAAGTTTATTATTGAACCAAGCAATACCGAAGCAGCACTTCAACACTACTTCCTTGTAGCTTTGCTTTTACTGATAATTTTTTCGTTGCCCTTGTAATATTTTTTCGCCGCCGCTGTAAAGTACTTTGTCGAGCTTGTAACTTTTATAAACTTGGTTGATAAGCTACTTCGATTCATTTATATGGTACATCGATTTGCTTATAGCATGCTCCGATTCGTTTGTATCGTTTCAAATTTGCCTTTCATCGTGCTTCATTTGGTTTTTAGCATACAAAATTTGCCTTGTATGGTGCTTCATTTCATTTTCATGGTGTTTAATATGCTTCGTATCGTGAAAAATATTGTCTGCATCATGCCTAATATTCATTTCATGGTGCTAAATATTCCTTGTATCATTGAAAATATTGCTTGTATGCCAGTCAATTTGACTGATAGAAATTATTACACAGCGTTACACAAAGAATACACGGAATTGCACAGAGAAAATCTTTGAGTGCCTTTGTGGTTCTTTGTGAAATTTTTTTTACCAACAATTGTTCCGATGGAACAAAAAAACGCCCAACCGTTTCCGATTGAGCGTTTTTGTATTTTTTGTAGAGACGGATAATTATCCGTCTTAAGAAAGACGCACAATTAATTTACCCGTCTTAATTAACAGCCACACAATTGTGTGGCTCTACGCTTAGTAATCCATTCCCATTCCACCGCCAGGCATTTGAGGCATAGCGTTTTGTTTTGGTTCTGGTTTATCGGCAATGGTACATTCAGTAGTCAACAACATACCTGCAATAGAAGAAGCATTTTCTAAAGCAATACGGCTCACTTTAGTTGGGTCAATAACACCCGAAGCTAACAAATCTTCATATTTTTCGGTACGAGCATTGAAACCAAAGTTGCCTTTGCCTTCGCGTACTTTCATTACCACTACACTACCTTCGATACCAGCATTGGCAACAATAGTGCGCAATGGTTCTTCGATAGCACGTTTGATAATTTCGATACCAGTTTGTTCATCTTCATTAGCACCTTTCAAAGTATCCAAAGCAGCTTGTGCTCTGATATAAGCCACACCACCGCCAGGAACAATACCTTCTTCTACAGCAGCACGAGTTGCATGCAAGGCATCGTCAACACGGTCTTTCTTTTCTTTCATTTCCACTTCTGTAGCAGCACCAACATACAATACTGCAACACCACCGCTCAATTTAGCCAAGCGTTCTTGCAATTTTTCTTTATCGTAATCAGAAGTAGTGCTTTCTATTTGCGATTTAATTTGCGAAATACGAGCATTAATATCTTCTTTTTTACCAGCACCGTTTACAACCGTAGTGTTGTCTTTATCCACGATGATTTTTTCAGCATGACCTAAATCAGCCAATTGTGCATCTTCTAATTTACGTCCCATTTCTTCGCTGATAACTGTACCACCAGTTAATACAGCTAAATCTTGCAACATTTCTTTTCTGCGGTCGCCAAAGCCTGGAGCTTTTACTGCGCATACTTTTATAGTGCCACGGATTTTGTTTACTACCAATGTAGATAATGCTTCGCCATCTACTTCTTCCGAAATGATTAATAATGGACGACCTGATTGCACAGTTTTTTCAAGAATTGGCAATAAATCTTTCATCGTAGAAATCTTTTTGTCGTAGATTAAGATGTATGGATTTTCCAATTCAGCTTCCATGTTTTCTGTGTTCGTAACAAAGTAAGCAGATGAATAACCACGGTCAAATTGCATACCTTCTACCACTTCCACAGTAGTTTCAGTACCTTTTGCTTCTTCCACAGTAATTACACCTTCTTTTTTCACTTTAGCCATCGCTTCAGCAATCAATTTACCAATAGTAGCATCGTTGTTAGCCGAAATAGTTCCAACTGATTCAATCATAGCGATATCATCTCCAACAGTTTTGCTCATTTTTTTCAATTCTTCTACCACAGTTTTCACTGCCAAATCCATCCCACGTTTCAAATCCATTGGGTTAGCACCAGCAGCTACGTTTTTCAAACCACCTGTAATAATGGCTTGTGCCAATACTGTAGCAGTTGTAGTACCATCACCAGCAGCGTCATTGGTTTTAGAAGCAACTTCTTTTACCATTTGCGCACCCATGTTTTCTAAATTGTTTTCCAATTCGATTTCTTTAGCCACCGTTACACCATCTTTAGTGATTTGTGGCGCACCGAATTTTTTTTCGATTACTACATTACGACCTTTAGGTCCTAAAGTTACTTTTACAGCGTTTGCCAATTGGTCAACACCTTTTTTCAAGTGTTCACGGGCTTCTGTGTTAAAATTTATAATTTTTGACATTGTTTTGTTTTTAGTTAATTGTTAATAGTTAATTGTTTTTGCAGCTCGTTAATGTTGAAGTTAATCTTGTATTTCCGATTAACTAATAACCATTAACGAATAACTTTTCTTAGATAATTGCGAAAATGTCGCTTTCTCTCATGATTAAATACTCTGTGCCTTCGATAGTGATTTCAGTACCAGCATATTTACCGTACAATACGGTGTCGCCAGCTTTCACAGTCATCGGTTCATCTTTTTTACCAGTGCCAACTGCCATTACTTCGCCCCTCATCGGCTTTTCTTTAGCAGTGTCTGGAATAATAATACCCGAAGCAGTTTTTTCTTCGGCAGCATTTGGTTTTACCAACACTCGGTCGGCAATGGGTGTTACTTTTACTTTGCTCATGTGTTTTATGATTTTGAATTAATAAATTAAATTGTTGACTTTCCCATTTTCACAAATTGTGCCATGCACCAAATCTGTCAAAAGGGCTGCGAAGATATGCGTTTAATGCGACAAAAAATCTTGACAAAAATTTTTGTTGTAAAATTTTGGCAGAAAAAAAGCCGCTTCAAATTCATGAAGCGGCTTTTTTAAAAGGAAGTTTTTAATATTAATTCACCACCACTTTTATGGTTTTGTTTTCTTTATTAGAAGTGATTTGATAGAAATAAATACCACTATTCAATTTCATTTTAGGTTGCAAAATCATTTGACCCAAAGTTGAATTTGAACTGTACACATTTTCCACTTTTTCGCCTAAGATGTTGATTAAATCAACATTCAATGATGTTGTATTAGCAGTACTAATGCGCAAAATTGGAGTGTTGTTACTGTAATAAACATTGGCATACAACTCATTTTCAACATTGTTAATACCTACTGTAGTTATGTTATAATGATTTGCAGTTGTATCACATTGAATAGTATAATTTAAATCTGAAAAGGAATATAACTTAACTCTATAATTGCCAACTGCAGTATAAGTATGCGATAAACTATCTAACATTAATCCACTTCCATCACCAAAATCAAAACCAAAAGTTTTGTTGCCGCCAGTTGAATTATTTACACAAGTTATTCTTAACCCATGAGAAGTAGCTGTAAATGCAGCCTTACAAGTTGGGTCTGGAATATTGTGAGCATCAATTAAATAGCCCCAAACTGAATCAATTGCAATGTTATCAATATATCCAGCAGGTAAATTAAAGCGCAATGAAATGTTGTTCATCGTGCCAGAGAAATCAGGATCTGTTGTGTTACCAATTGCATCACCAACTGTAGGAGGATTGTTTTTGTCAAAAGTGATTAAGTCCCTATCAATAAATAGTTTTACAACATCATCGGTAGAAGAAACGTTATTAAAAGTATACTCTATTACTAATAGATGCCCTGTGGCAAGGCTGGTCATATAATTCGTTGCATATCGTTGAGTTGACCAGTTTGGTAAACCACTTGTTTTAGAAACACCAAATCGCAAACTGTCATTATCATATTTTACCCAAATGTAAGCTGCTGCTGATGAGGAGCTACCTAATGCAATAAAATAAGTACCTGAATTATTTGCATGATTGTGAGTAGTATCTTGATATAACAAGCCCATAAAAATACTCTTTGTTGTGGAAGTTGTAAAGCTATGGCAGTAAGTTCCTAAAGCAGTAGAAGTAGCAAAATGAGCTGAATTTGAAGCATCTACTGTTTGATAGTTTTGCCAACTTAAATTCATAGCATTGATGGTAACAGAATCTGTTCCTGCAACGCAATGCGTCCATCCATTTTTACTTGTTAAATCTTTTCCTACCGAATTTGGCTCAGAAAAAAACTCATTGAAAACATTTGATTGGTTTTGTGCAAAGGTTGAGTTTATTGAAAGTAAACTCAAAACTGATAAGAAGAGTAAAATTTTTTTCATGACTTTTGTTTTTGTTTTTATTGTTTTCACAAATGTAGTTTTGCAAGTGGTTTCGAGAATTATTTTATCATTAAAGTAATGGACAATGCAGTAGTTGAAAAAACATTTTTTGCAAAATATTTTTGTGTTTAATTTTGATTTCATTTTTTGTTCCATTAAAAAAATGAAATAGCATTTCGTTCAATCATTGATGGACAGTGATTTTACAGTCGATATTTGTTTTGCAAAATAAATTTTGTAAAAATACTTTTCCGTTTTTAAGAAAAATTCTATCGTCTATTTTGTCGTACAAAGTAACATTTGTATCATCTTTGCAAAAATATTTTTGAAGTTGAAATATCCAATTGTTGAACATTTTTACACTTTGCAAGGCGAAGGATTTTATGCTGGCAATGCGGCTTATTTTGTGCGGCTCGGGGGCTGCGATGTGGGCTGTGTTTGGTGCGATACCAAAGAAAGTTGGGATGCAAAAAATCATCCAACATTTGAAAGCGATGACATAAAAAATTGGATAAAAAATACAGCTGCAAAAATTGTTGTTATTACTGGTGGCGAACCATTGATGCACGATTTGAATGTTTTAACTGCCGCTTTAAAAAATGAAAATTTACAAACCAATTTAGAAACCAGTGGCAGTCATGCTTTCAGCGGAAATATAGATTGGGTCTGCCTTTCGCCAAAAAAATTTAAACCAGCGTTGGATGCAAATTATGCTTTGGCAAACGAGCTAAAAATAATTGTGTTCAACAAATCTGATTTTGATTTTGCCATCAGCGAAGCAAAAAAAGTGAGCGAAAAATGTTTGCTGTATTTGCAACCCGAATGGAGCAAAGAAAAAGAAATGTTGCCAATGATAATTGATTTTATCCAACAAAATCCACAGTGGAAATTATCGCTGCAAACTCATAAACATTTACAAATACCATAAACACCAATCACTCCATGTGTTTAAGTTGTGTAGCATAAAGGATAATAAAAACCAAAGGAATTACAAATCCAAAAACTGAAGTGATAATGCCAAAAATCCCTTTGCCTATGCCAATAAAAATGAGTGAATAAATGGTAGGTACTAATTCGCCAATGGCATAAAAAAAGAAGCCATTTTTTTTCAGCTTCCACATCATAAAAGCACCCACAGCACATAAAATGCCCGATAAAATGGTGATGATAAAAATGGGTATTTTATTTTGTTGTGCTTTAATCACCGCATCTTCGGCATCTTGCAACATGCCTATAACAGTAGCATTGCCGCTTTCTTGTGCTTTTTGCATTTGTGTTTCCATCTCGCCAATTTTTTTATCGATTGTTGCATAATTATAAACGGCACTTACGAATGTAAATGCACAACCAATAAAAGTGAGTATGCACAATACCTTTAGCATTTCGGGTAAAGATTTTTTTCCAGTTAAGTTTTGGTCGATTGTTTGCTCCATTTTTAATTTATTTTTTGGTCTTAAAATTATTGATTGTTTTTTAAACTTCTAAATGGTTCGAAAAATTTTTGCAGCAATCGCACATCCTGCGTAATAATATCAGCACTGCCTTGCAATTCAATTCCTTTCGGCAATTCTTTATTGTAGCTAGTTTTGCTGCCATTGGGTAAATCAATATCTACCACATACTTTCCATCCATCGGCAACGCCGAAATTTCTTTTACCACACCTTTCATGATGCCAAATTCTTGAAACGGAAAATTATCCAACTTAATTTTTACTTCTTGCCCTGGTTTAATTTTCCCACTGTTTAAAATCGGAATCAAGGCTTTACCAATCAACCTATCTCCTTCAGGAATCACTGTCATTACCAATTCGCCTTCTTTCACAAATTGATTTTCAGCCCAAAATTTCATCATCGTAACTCTGCCATTGATGGGCGATTTGATGATAAATTTTTGTTCCCATTTATTCAATTCGCTGGTTAGTTGTTCATAAGAAGTGCGCACATTGGTTATTGTTTCGTTCAAAATATCTTTGTATTCTTTTTCATTTTGCACCAAGTTTTTTTCATACTCTTTCGATTTCAAAATGTTTTGTGTTAAAGCAGATTGATTATTTTTTTGCGACATTAACTGGTCGTAATATTTTTTTTGACTTTCTTCCAAATCCTTGTTGGATATGATTTTGTCGTCTTTCAATTTCTGACTTTTATCTAAATTGCTTTTTTCCAATTCAGTTTTTTTATCTAAAAT
>CAIQHW010000179.1 GCA_903871715.1 uncultured bacterium | reverse complement strand
AGGTTAAATTAATAGAAGCGAATAGCATGGAGGTACAAAACTGAAATTTGGATTAAGTTGTTGGATTTGCACAAGTGACTATTCGCTTGGCTTTGATTCAGACTTGACTTTAGCTGGGATACGAAGGCTTCGTTCATCTGTTTTTATTGCCTGTACACGTGTTTCCAAAGTAAAAACAAGTGAACGAAGGTTCCGTACAAATGAACAAAGGTTTCGTACACTTACACGAGGTTTAGAAACAAGTGTTTGGAATGCTCATACACATGTTTCTAAAGCAAAAGCACGTGCTTTTAGAATAAAAACACGAAGTTAAATTTTGCAACTATTTGATTTTGAATGACATAATTAAAATGAACGAGTAGATAGGCTTGCTTATGCTATGAGTAGCGATGAAAAATATTTTGAATCAGGCATTCACCAAGCCCCAACGCTCGAAGTCTAGGCAGCAGCTTGGCGACAACGAGTGCAGGTTCGCTTCTACTGGGCTCTGTGAAATTGTTTTGAATTTTATTCCGATGGAACAGAAAGTTGGTGCTTGTTAATTTTGGCACAAGTCGGCTATGCGCTTGGCTCTGCTTCAGACTTGAGCTAGCATGGGGATTGGTTATAAGCTGTATTCAAAATTTATTTGTTTGCAAACTCCTTCTAAATCAGGAAATAAAGTTTGATTATTTACACCAAATAAATTGCACTTCTTAATTATGTCCCCCTTGATATCTTTTGGAACCCTAATTGTAGCAACATTGCTTCCATGCTGTTTGTGCTTTTCTAAAGGAACAAATTTTTCAATACTATTAGAATAGGCATGTGCAGTAAACCAACCTGATTGTGCAATAATTCTTTCGTTATTTTGAGGTGCTTTAAAAACTCTTGTGTTCGTGATTGTAAATGGGTCTGGAGTTTTAATTTTATCAAGAATATATTCTTTGTGTGCAAAGAATATATAAATGTATGCGTCTTCTTTACTTGAGTTATTACATGCGAACCACAATGCACACAATGGATTTGTAGTCCAATCTAATAATCGTGTTTTTAATCCATAATGTTGGGCAAGAACAAGCCAATCCCAATCATCTTTTAAATTTTGTCCAATTCCATTATATGCTGTTCTCCTTTTTAATTCATTGAGAACAGCTCTTTCGTTTTCCGAGGTGTTTTGAGAATTGTTCTTTCTTGCAACTGAAGGAAGCAAAGGTTTTTGAGTAGATTGCCCTCTAAACAATCCAATAATATTAGTGTCTGATTTTGCAAGTTCTGTTACAGTAGTTATAAACCCCTCAAAACTTTCAATTTCATGCTCGTTATGTTCTTGATTCTTTCTCATTTTTTAAATTAAATTTTAAACCCCTTCCACATAAATCTCACTTCTTTTTTCTTTAAACGCTGCCTGATTTTTCCATCATTGCATTGGCAATCTGCTCTGCATCGAGGTTGGCAGCGTATTACTTCAAAATTGCTTTTGCAACTTTAGGGTCAATGATTACAGTATCGTGTTCAAAATCTAATTTAATCCGCCATTTTTGAAAAGTGTTCACACCCAAAATTGCATCTTCAGATAAACCCGGTATCACCATAAATTCATCCGACAAACGAATATCATTCCAATAGAAATCCATCACAACACGATGCGTTATTTTTAGATAATGATTTTCAGCAGCAGTTGCTATTTCAAGCGGTCGATATAGTTTTACTAAATTCTCTACACCCTTTACTGCATCTTCACTTACACATGAAAATGTAGCACCAGAATCGAACAAGTTATAAATTGTTTTTTCGCCTAACGAACCTTCATAACGCAATGGTAATTTAATGATTGACATGGCAAATTTATTTTTACAAAATTACTGTTTTTTCAGAAATGAAACATTAAACCCCTTCCACATAAATCTCACTTCCTTTTTCTTTAAACTCTTTTGATTTTTCCATCATTGCATTTGCAATCTGCTCTGCATCCAAGTTTGCGGCGTATTCACGAACTTGTTGTGTAATTTCCATCGAACAGAATTTTGGTCCACACATACTGCAAAAGTGCGCCACCTTTGCATTGTCGCTTGGCAACGTAGCATCATGAAATTCACGGGCAGTATCAGGGTCAAGCGAAAGATTAAACTGGTCTTGCCAACGGAAATCAAATCGTGCCTGCGATAATAAATTATCTCTCAATTGCGCAGCAGGAAATCCCTTCGCCAAATCAGCAGCATGGGCCGCAAGTTTGTAAGTGATTACGCCATCTTTCACATCTTTTTTATTTGGCAAACCAAGGTGTTCTTTGGGTGTAACATAACACAACATGGCACAGCCAAACCAACCAATCATAGCAGCACCAATGCCGCTGGTGATGTGGTCGTAGCCCGGTGCAATATCCGTTGTTAATGGGCCTAACGTATAAAACGGTGCTTCGTGGCATTCGGCTAATTGCTTATCCATGTTCTCTTTTATCAAATGCATGGGCACATGTCCTGGCCCTTCAATCATGGTTTGTACATCATGTTTCCAGGCAATTTTTGTGAGTTCGCCTAAAGTTTCTAATTCGGCAAATTGTGCTCTATCATTTGCATCGGCAATACTTCCGGGGCGTAAACCATCGCCTAACGAAAAGGCAACATCATACGCTTTCATTATTTCACAAATCTCTTCAAAGTGTGTGTACAAGAAATTTTCTTTGTGATGTGCCAAACACCATTTAGCCATAATAGAGCCACCACGGCTCACTATGCCCGTTACACGATTAGCAGTCAATGGCACATAACGCAACAACACACCAGCATGAATGGTGAAATAATCAACGCCTTGTTCGGCTTGTTCAATCAATGTATCACGGTAAATTTCCCAAGTCAATTCTTCGGCTTTGCCCACTTTTTCTAACGCCTGATAAATAGGTACGGTTCCAATCGGCACAGGCGAATTGCGTAAAATCCATTCACGTGTTTCATGAATATTTTTTCCGGTTGACAAATCCATAATCGTATCGGCACCCCAACGGCAAGCCCACACCGCCTTTTCTACTTCTTCTTCAATACTTGATGTAACAGCACTGTTGCCAATGTTGGCATTTATTTTCACCAAAAAATTACGACCAATAATCATCGGTTCGCTTTCAGGATGATTGATATTGTTAGGAATAATGGCTCTGCCACGGGCAATTTCATCTCTTACAAATTCAGGCGTAATGATGCTTTCGGGCAAATTTGCACCAAACGATTCTCCTTTATGAAATGTTGAATGCGCTGCAAATTGCTTTTGCATTTCCTCCATGCGTTGATTTTCACGAATGGCGATGTATTCCATTTCGGCAGTTACAATGCCTTGTTTGGCGTAATACAATTGCGAAACATTTTTGCCCACTTTTGCTTTCAACGGCTTCGGAATATTTTTGAAACGAATATCCAAAGTTGATTTATCGTTTTCTCTTTCATGCGTATAATCAGCACTGAAATCATTCAGTTGCTCCACATCGCCACGTTGCAAAATCCAGTCGTGGCGCAGCTTTGGCAAACCTTCGTGAATATTGATTTTGGCAGTTGGGTCGGTATAAGAACCAGAAGTATCATAAACTGTCAATGATTTTTTATCAGTTGATTCAACCAATTGTCCGTTGACTCTGGCAGCACTGGTGCCAATTTCAATTTCTCTCATGGCAACACTGATGTCATGCAATTTTCCTTTTACAAAAATCTTTTTTGAAGATGGAAATGGTGTGGTGGTGATGATATTTTCTTTCATTTTTTAGAACGCTGATTGCGCTGATTTTTATGATTAATTAAGATTTTTGTTTTTGACTTTTCATTGAGTTATTGAGTCATTGCGAATTAGCAAATTGCTTTTTATCCGCCCTGTGTTGCCTGAATTACCAATACTTTATCATTCTCTTT
>CAIQHW010000178.1 GCA_903871715.1 uncultured bacterium | reverse complement strand
AGTGCCAGGGAAATCGCTAATCACACCATCGCCTTCAAACACCAATAAATGGTCAACTAATTTATCCAAAAAATAGCGGTCGTGTGATACGATAATAACACAGCCTTGATAGTTGTCCATAAATTCTTCCAACACCTGCAACGTCAATAAATCCAAATCATTCGTGGGTTCATCCAACACCAAAAAGTTTGGATTTTGATACAACACACTCAATAATTGCAATCGCTTTTTTTCGCCACCACTTAATTTGGAAAGATAGGTGTATTGTTTTTCAGCGTTAAACAAAAATCGTTCTAAAAATAAGGCTGGGCTTAGCTTTGTGCCATCAGCTAAAGGGAAATTTTCGGCAATGTCTTTCACCCATTCAATCACTCGTTTATCATCTTTAATGTCCATGCCACGTTGGTCGAAATTGCCAAATACAACAGTTTCGCCAATATTTACTTTCCCACTTTCCGGTTGCAAATTACCTTGAATAATTTGTAGAAAAGTAGTTTTGCCAACTCCATTCGAGCCAACAATGCCCACTCTTTCACCTTTTTTAAAAGTGTAATCAAAGCCTTTTAAAATGCTTTTTTCGCCAAAATTTTGATACACTTTTTTTAGCTCCACAATTTTTCCACCCAAGCGATTCATTTTTACTTGTAGCTGCATTTCCAAGTCCTGCTTGCGTTTCATAGCATTTGCCTTCACATCTTCAAATGCATCAATTCGCGATTTCGATTTAGTAGTTCGTGCTTTGGGTTGCTTGCGCATCCATTCCAATTCGCGGCGAAAAATGTTTTTATTCTTTTCCAATTCGCTGGCTGCGGCAATTTCTCTTTCAGCTTTTTTCTCTAAAAAATAAGCGTAATTGCCTTCATACAAAAACACTTTGTTGTTTTCTATTTCGGCAATTTTATTACAAACATTATCCAAAAAATAGCGGTCGTGTGTTACCAACAATAAAGTGATTTGATGCTCGGCAATAAAATGTTCCAACCATTCAATCATACCAAAATCTAAATGGTTTGTTGGTTCATCCAACACCAACAAAGTGTGTTGGGCGTTGAATCCTACGTCAATCAAAGTTTTTGCCAATGCCACACGTTTGCGTTGCCCACCGCTTAAAGTATGCATGGGTTGTTGCAAAAAATTAATCTTCAATTTGCTGATAACGGTATGAATTTCTTGCTCCATTCCCCAAGCATTTTGTTCATCAATTTGCGTCATCAATTCCATCATTCTTGGCGACTCGGCATTGTTTTGCAACAAGGCTTCATATTCTTTTATCAACTGCCATTGGGGATTGGGATGGTCGAAAATATTTTCCAGCGCTGTTTTTTGTTCATCAAAAATGGGTTCTTGAGTAAGCATCGCTACATGCACATCTTTATGCACCCACACCTTGCCACTGTCGGGTGTTTCGGTGCCACACAATATTCTTAACAATGTGCTTTTACCGCTTCCGTTTCGGGCAATTAAAGCAATTTTTTCGCCTTCATTAATGTGTAAAGTAAAATTTTGAAACAGCGGTTGAATGCCATAACTCTTGCTCACATTTTCAAAACTTGCGTAGTGCATAATTCGTTTTTAAAATAAAAAATTGGGGCGCAAAGCTATGAATTAAAAGGGCTTTGCGATGGTTTTAGCAGATTACATTTTCGTTTTCATTGGTCTTAATTCCAAATCAACAGGCAAAATATTTTCGGGCGTTTGCAAAATATGAATCAACGAAGAGGCAATATCTTCGGGCTTCATCATATCATCGTTGGTAGTTATTGTTGGATAGTTTTTAAAGAATTCTGTTTTCACCGAACCGGGATAAACACAACTCACTTTCACATTGTGTGGTCGTGCTTCTTTAAACAAACTTTGCGAAAAACCTCTCACTGCAAATTTTGTAGCACAATAAGCTGTTCCTTCTGGAATGCCCTGTGTGCCTGCAATGGACGATATGTTGATGATATGCCCAAACTTGTTTTTTTTCATCAACGGCAAAATAACTTTGCAACATAAAAATGTGCCTTTCACATTGGTATCAAACATTTCATCCCATTGCATCAGCGTAATTTCTTCCATCAAATTAAAATAGCCCAAGCCAGCATTGTTGATTAAAATGTCAATTTTTTCGCCCCACTTGTCAGTAGTAATATTAATGGCTTTTGCCACATCATTCACCTTTCTTACATCGCATGGAACAAATAAAAAATCATTGCTTATAATGCCATGTGGTGCAGTTCGTCCCCAACCCACCACTTTTGTACCTGCTTGCAATAAGGCTTCCACAGTGGCTTTGCCGATTCCTTTACTTACTCCTGTAACTACTGCTATTTTATTTTCTAGTTCCATTTTGATATTCATTTGGTAAAAAAAATACGAACAATTACCAAAGATACGTTTCAAAAAATATCTTTGTGAATAGCTATCATGCAAGGCAATCGTTTTTATCCTTTATTCATGCACTACAAACCTAAACAGTTGTTTGAGGTAGTAGTAAACGATGCCGATTTTGAAAAAGATGCGGTGGATGCAGCCCTATTTTTAATTAACGAACAAAGCCTGCAAAGCAGCTTGCAGCTTGCATTAAAAAGGCATCAAGAAAAAATTGAGAAACAAAAGCAAGAGTATATTGATGTAGAAAAAGAAAAGCATGAACACCTACAAAATGTGGCGGCGTATCAAGAAGAAGGCATTGTTTTTTCGGTGCCGTTGGGCGATGTAAAACATTTTGAAGACCGCATTGCCGAAGAAGGAATTGATTTTTATCGCAATGATAAATTGGATGGTTTTGATGTGGATTCGGCGCCCACACAAAACTATTATTTCAACAAAAAATTTGCAGCCGAAGTGCATGTAATTGTTCGTGAAATTGAGATGAGCAAAGTGATTCCGAACGAAAAAAAAATGGTGAAACATGTGGAGGTGTATGTGTTGTTGGGTGTAATAATCATGATTGGTGTGGTGTTTAAACTGTTAAATATTTTTTAATGAAACGAATAAAATTTTACAAATCGCACAAAGAATTGGAGCAAGCCGAAATTGATTATTCGCTTTCGTTATCGGGCATCGAAAATATTCGACAAACGGTTGAACTGATAAAACGAGTTTACCATTATCAACCCAATAAAAATTGGAACAAGCGCATAAAATTTATTTTGTAGCATGAATATTTTTATCGAAGAACATCAAGAAATTTTTAAGGCTCTTTTAACAGAGAAAGTAGATTTTATGCTTGTAGGTGGCTATGCTGTTGTGTTCTATGGTTATCGAAGAACAACTGGCGATATGGACTTGTGGTTAAAACCCAGCAACGAAAACAAACAAAAATTTATTGCAGCACTTACAAAATGTGATTTTGAAAAAGATGATTTAGATTTTTTACAACAAATGAATTTTGAAGAACACCATGTTTTTACAATTGGTGATGAACCGAATAAAATTGATTTTTTAACTCGAATTTCGGGTGTGGAATATGAGGATGCCAACCAACAAAAAACATTTTCGGAAGTTGAAAATATTCGATTGCCGATTATTCATTACAAGCATTTAATTATTTCAAAAATGAGCAGCGATAGAGCAAAAGATAAAAGCGATGTAGAAGAACTACAAAAAATTTTCAACAAAAAAAAATGAACACACTTGGGCATATTTTTAAAATTACCAGTTTTGGCGAATCGCATGGAGCGGCTGTGGGTGCTGTGATTGATGGTTGCCCAAGTAATTTAAAAATTGATTTCAAAAAAATTCAGCACGAATTAAATCGGCGAAAGCCCAATCAATCACATCTCACTTCATCTCGAAAAGAAGCCGATGAATTTGAAATTATGTCGGGCATTTTTGATGGTAAAACTATTGGTTCGCCCATCACTATTTTAATTAAAAACAACGATGCCAAATCGAAAGATTATGAATGGTTGAAAGAAACCTATCGCCCTGGTCATGCCGATTTTACTTACGAAAAAAAATATGGCATCAGAGACCATCGAGGCGGAGGGCGCAGTAGTGCACGTGTTACAGTGGGTTGGGTGGCAGCAGGTGCAATTGCAAAACAATTTTTAGCGCAGCATAACATCGAAATTGTTTCGTGGGTCAATCAAATTGAGCAAGTAAAATTTGAAATTGAAAATGATTTTTTCGAGAAAAATATTTCAACAAAAGAAATTGAAAAACTAAAAGCCAACATCGAAAAAAGTATGGTTCGCTGCCCCGATGAAATGATTGCTAACCAGATGATTTCCTTGTTAGAAAAAATAAAAAAACAAGGCGATACGGTTGGAGGCTGCATCAGCACTGCTATTTATGGCTTGCCTGTTGGATTAGGCGAACCTGTGTTTGGAAAATTTCAGGCTGAATTGGCACATGCCATTTTAAATATCAACGCTACTAAAGGTTTTGAATTGGGCAAAGGATTTGAATCGGCAGCGATGAAAGGCAGCAATTACAATGATGTGTTTGTTCAAAACAAAAAAGCTGTTTCTACGAAAACCAACAACAGTGGCGGCTTGTTGGGTGGCATTAGCAATGGCATGCCTGTGTTTTTCAACACCGCTTTCAAACCCATTTCTACCATTTTTACCGAACAACAAAGCATCACTAAAAATGGAAAAGCTATAAAAATAAAAGCCGAAGGCAGACACGACCCATGTGCTGTACCCCGTGCTGTGCCTATTGTAGAAGCGATGACCGCTTGTGTGGTGGCAGATTTTTTGTTGATGAATAAAGTGCGATAAATTATTGCTTAAACAAAACCAAGAGCAAATGAAAAAAACGATAATTTTTATTTCAGTTATTTTAATTGCTAATTTCAATTCTTTTTCACAGACAAATCAGTATTGGAAAGTAGGTAATGATGCAGGATTAGATTTTAAAACTGGTATTGCTTTAGCTAATTTAGGAGATACTTGCAAAGCACAAATGGCTCAATCGAACACGTCAGTTTGTGACCATACTGGAAAGTTGATTTTTTATTGCGATGCTATGTTTGTTTATGATAGTAGAGACAGAGTAATGCCTAATGGCTCTAACTTTAATCATATCACTTATGGTGATTCCTATATTATGTCAGGGTACTATCCTTTATTAAAGGGAGCGATTACTATACCCTTTCCGAATGATACTAATAAATTCTATGTCTTTTATGAAGATTTAGAATGGAGCATTAGTGGAAACTATCTACCAAGTAAATTACGATATCTAATTGTAGATAAAAGTTTAAATGGTGGCTATGGTGATGTTATCATAAAAGACCAAATTGTAATTCAAAATGATACATTAGTACCTGGTTTGTTAATGGCTGTAAAACATGGAAATGGAAAAGATTATTGGCTGATTGTTAGAAAATACAATAGTGATGTTTTCTACAAAGTATTAATCAATAGTTTAGGAATTCAAACTCCTATAGTACAACACATTGGTAATGTTTATCCATATCCAAGTATTTATTACACATGTTCGTCTATTTGTTTAAACGGGAGTTTGCTTGCATATCCAACAACATCATTTAGCACATCTCCCATTTACGATAGTCAGAGGGATATTTATGATTTTGATAGGTGTACAGGGGATTTAAAAAATT
>CAIQHW010000177.1 GCA_903871715.1 uncultured bacterium | reverse complement strand
TCTAACCAATTTATCTACCGCAATGTTAAAATTAGCAACATCATTTTTGCTTTGATGTGCTTTTATTTTTTCAAAAAACACTTCATTATTTTCTTCTAAATGCAACAACTCTTTAACTAAATCAACATTTTGAATAGCCATGCCAGCATTGGTTTCAAAGCTTTTTACTGATAATTTTTCTTTTCGATTTTTCAATTCAATTACATATTGGCTATCAGAAATAATGTAAAATTTTTGAATTGAAAGCTCATTTTTTTTCAACCAATTTATCGCATTAATCACCGCCAACAATTCCATTCGATTGTGTGTAGTATTGGTTTCAATTCCAGATAAAACAATCTTCTTTTCGCCTACAAAAATAATCGCCGCCCAGCCACCCAAGCGGTGTTGCGTATGGCAACTGCCATCGGTATAAATTGTTGCCGATAAATTATTTTCAGCCACCATGAAGTAAATATAGTGTTTGTAAAAAAAAAATTGCAAAATAATTTTCTCAAAAAATTATCCATACACTTTTTTCAACCCTTCTGCAACCTGCGCCACAGCTGGGCAAATCATGGTGTTTAAAAACGTGATGCGCAATTTGTTGTGCATTTTATTTTGCTGTGTATGCGGATAATCAGCACAAGCTTTTGGGCGGTTTTCATACACCCCACAATATTTATCATCGCCCAAAAACGGGCATGGATGCGATTTAAAAACAAAATCATTGTCTTCATCAATGCGCAAATATTTTTCGGTAAAATCGGATGGTTTTATTTTTTGCGAAGCCGCCAATCTTTCAATGTCTTTATCTTTTAAAAGCGGACCAATGGTGGCGCAGCAATTAGCGCATTGTAGGCAATCAATATGTTCAAAAGCCTCATCGTGCAAGCGATTGGTAACTTTATCCAAATCTTTTGGCATCAGCCTTTTCAATCGCTCAAAGAACTTTCTGTTCTCTGATTTTTTTGAAACGGCTTGTTGAATCATTTTTTGATAATCGCTGTGCAAACTGAAAATTTTATCTGTTAAATTCTAATCGCATTCCATTTTGGCATTCATCAAATTGACCATTTTCAAATGCTAAATGACCATTTACAAAAGTTTGCTTAATTGAGCCTTTCAGCGTTTTATTCTCCAACGGACTCCAACCGCATTTGTAATAAATATTCGATTTTGAAACGGTAAAATCTTTTTCCAAATCAACCAAAACTAAATCGGCAAAATAGCCTTCTCTCAAAAATCCACGTTCTTTAATTTCATAAATCACCGCAGGTGCATGACACATTTTCTCTACAATTTTTTCTAAAGAAATTTTTCCATCGTGATAGAAACTTAACATCATTTGTAATGGATGCTGCACCAAAGGCAAGCCGGCTGGTGCTTGCAAGTAGGGTTGTTGTTTTTCTTCCCATGTATGTGGTGCATGGTCGGTAGCAATTAAATCCATCTGATTGCACAATAAAGCCTCTAACAAAGCAAGTTTATGATGTGCATCTTTTATAGCAGGATTGCATTTTATTTGGTTACCTAATGTGGCATATTGCGCTGCATCAAAATATAAATGATGCACACAAAGCTCGGCAGTAATTTTTTTCAAAGCCAATGCTGACAATACTTCAGCGGTAGTTGAGTTTTTATTCGTAAAAGTATTTTCGGCAAATAATTTTATTTCATCGGCTGTGGAAATATGAAACACATTCAATTTAGCGTTGTGTTTTTTTGCCAATGAAATAGCAATAGAAGATGATTCAAAACATGCAGCTTCATTTCTTATTATTGGATGCCATTCCACTGGAATGTCTTTTCCAAAGCGGTTTTCAGCCTCTTCCAAATTACGTCGAATAATTTTTTCCGATTCGCAATGTGTGGCAATAATGCATGGCGCATTTTCAAAAACTTGTTCCAAGACTTTTTCATTATCCACCAACATATTGCCAGTGCTGCTGCCCATAAACATTTTGATGCCGCAAACTTTTTTAGGATTGGTCTTTTTTAATTCTTCCAAATTATCATTGCTTGCACCCATGAAAAATGAAAAATTTGCCAACGATTTTTGTTGTGCTATCAAATATTTTTGCTCCAATAATTCTTGCGTTAGCGTTTGAGGATTAGTGTTGGGTTGTTCCATAAATGTAGTAACACCGCCAGCTACAGCCGCTTTTGCTTCTGTATAAATTTCGGCTTTAGCAGGAAACCCAGGTTCACGAAAATGAACTTGGTCATCAATAATTCCAGGCATTAAATGTTTACCACTGGCATCAATTATGGTGGCGGAAAATGCCTCAGAAATGTTCGCTGCTACTTTTTCAATTCGTCCATTTTTTATCAACACATCGCTTTCAAATATTTTTCCTTCGTTAATAATTTTAGCGTTTTTAATAATGG
>CAIQHW010000176.1 GCA_903871715.1 uncultured bacterium | reverse complement strand
ATTCATGCACCAGGTAATCCAGTGGAAAGAATGATGAGCGGCACACAAGGCGGAGCAAGCGTTTCAGCCGATTATCAACAACAAATCAAAACATGGAATCATCGATTAGGATTAGATTTACCCGTTTTTTATTTTTCCATTCATTCGTTAGCAATTTCCGATACGCTTTATAAAATCAGTGATAAAAATGAAAGAGAAATGGTGGAACGCAAAATTTGGAATGATGCAGGTTTTAAAAAATTCATCCCTACCCTATCATTTCATTTTCCTAATCAATATCATCGTTGGTTAGTTGGCGATGGCGAAACATCTAAAGGGATTTTTCGTGGCGATTTTGGCATTTCTATTTTAACACAAGAAAAAATCAGCAACATTATTGCTCAAAAGCTACCTTGGAGCTTGTTCTTCAGCTTGTTTTCTATTTTAGTTGCCTATGGCATCAGTATTCCGCTAGGTGTTTTTGCAGCATCAAAAAAAGGAACAAAGTTGGAAAAAGTAGTCAGCATTTTTGTGTTTATGTTACCAGCTTTACCTACATTTTGGGTAGCTGCTTTGTTGATGATAACATTTTCAAACCCTGATGTTTTACAATGGTTACCATCATCAGGAGTGAAGCCAGTAGAGGGTTTTGCAGCCAATGCTACTTTTTTACAAAAAATATTTACAACCATTCCGTACTTAATTTTACCACTCATTTGTTTCACCTATGGCAGCATTGCTTTTCTTTCAAGAACAATGAGAGTAGGCATGTTGGAAACGATGAACATGGATTTTATTCGCACCGCACGAGCAAAAGGATTGAGCGAAAATAAAGTGGTTTGGAAACATGCTTTTCGAAATTCTTTGTTGCCAATTATTACTGTGTTTGCTAATGTTTTTCCGATGGCAATTGGCGGCAGCGTTATTTTAGAAACGGTGTTCACTTTGCCGGGCATGGGCAGTGCTACTTTTAATGCCATAGCCAATCAAGACTATCCTGTAATAGTAGCTGTATTCGGCATTACGGGCTTTTTAACTTTGTTAGGATATTTGGTGAGTGATATTTTATATGCTGTTGTTGACCCACGAATTAGACTATCAAAATAGATGAATTCTAAAAACAAAATATCGTCATTTAGTTTTCGCAATTATGCTTGGCGGCAACTGCGCAAAAACAAAATTGCATGGGTTTCTTTTTGGATAATTTTGGTGTTAATAGGCATTGCTTTGTGTTCTAATTTTATTGCTAACAGTCAACCTTATTTTATAAAAGTAAATGGACATAGTTATTTTCCGTTGTTCAGTTTTAAAAATGAAATTGAATTTTATGATGCGAATGGAAACAAAGAAATGTTGGCTAAAGACCAAGTAGATTGGAAACATTTGAATTTTGAATCGGCTTTTTTTCCGCCAGTGGCGTACATTCCAAGCAGTTCTGATTTATTAAATGCCGATTATAAATCGCCCAGCGAAGAACAATATTTTAAAAATAAAAAAGGTGAAACGATTGATATGCCATTTCGATTTCGACATTTTTTAGGAACGAATAAACGAGGCGAAGATGTCCTCAGTGGCTTAATTCATGGCACTTCAATTTCTATAAGCGTTGGATTTTTTTCAATGTTGTTGGCAGGTATTTTAGGAATATTTTTTGGCATGATGGCTGGATATTTTGGTGATGATGCGATAAAAATAAAAAGAGGTATAGCTTGTAGTTTGGCTGTAGGATTGGTTTTCAGTTGGTTTTATGCTTTTCAAATTCGTAGCTTTGTGTTAATGGACGCTTTGCAAAATTCATTTCTATCATTCTTGTTGCAATTATTTTTTAGTGTGCTTATTTTTCTTTTCGTGTTGCTTATTTTCTATTTTTTGGGAAAACTTATTTCGCAAATAAAATGGCTGAAACAAGCCGTGCATGTACCTTTAGATACTATCATTTCGAGATTAATTGAGATGATAGTTTCATTACCAACCTTGTTATTAATCATTACCATTGCTGCTATTTCAAAACCATCTTTGCTGAATTTAATTTTAATTATTGCCTTTGTGCAATGGACTTCTATTGCTCGATTAATCAGAGCCGAAATGTTGCGACTGAAACAATTAGAATTTATACAAGCCGCACAGGCTATGGGTTTGAAGCCGTGGCAAATCATGCTGCGTCATGCTTTACCTAATGCTATGGCACCAGCTTTGGTCAGCATTTCGTTTGGTATTGCATCGGCTATTTTAATTGAATCAGGGTTGAGTTTTTTAGGTGTTGGTGTGCCTGTGGATGTAGTTACTTGGGGTTCATTAATTAATTCAGGTAGAGAAAATTTTGCCGCTTGGTGGTTAGTTTTATTTCCAGGCTTGTGCATTTTTATCACTGCATTATGTTGCAATATTTTAGGTGAAGCCTTAAGAGATGCTATGGATGTGAAACAGTAGAATTTATTAAACCAATAATGGCATGTATGACCGAAAATGAAAAGCTAATTGTAGCTTAAAAGGTTGTATTGATAATTTTATTTAAGTATAGTTGCGAAAAGTATCCCATACACAGGCAAAAAAAAGAAAGAATTGTCAATCCAATATTTTCATGAAAAGCTGGTAGTTTTTGAATTTATTGACACTTAATTATGAGCTAAAACTTTATCTAACTCCAAAACTGCATACCATGGAGCACCTGCTTTCTATAATCAAAGATGTGTTGCAGCTTAGGCTTCACAATGATGCCATGAAATAAATTTCCCAACCATCCTATTGGTAATTGGTAATGTACAATATCTATCATTTCAATACCACCTTCCACAGTTTTAAAATGATGTTCGTGATGCCACAAACTATAAGGCCCTCGGCGTTGTTCATCAATAAAAAAATAAGGCTCGTTAACCTGTGTTATTTCAGTAAGCCAATCCATTGCAATACCTTTAAACGGACTTACTTTGTATTGTATCATTTGTCCAGCGTAAACCTTAGCTGGTAAATCAGATTTGATAACAAATTCCAAATCGGGTGGAGTGATTTTATTTAAATTTTCAGGGCTACTAAAAAAATCCCAGGCTTGCTGAATAGTTATGGGTAAAAATTGAGTTTGCTTTAAAACATGAATCATTGTGTGCTGTTTGCTTATTGTCTCTTAAACAACACCATGGCTGAAAAGGTTTTTGTATTCAATT
>CAIQHW010000175.1 GCA_903871715.1 uncultured bacterium | reverse complement strand
GGCTGCTATTATTGGGCTTTATTTGCACAAATAAATTTACTGAATTTTGAACCATAATAAAAATCCCGAATCAGCAATGGTTCGGGATTTTTTTATGGGTTTTGTAAAGACGCACAATTGCGCGTCTCTACCGCAAAAATAAATTTTGAAATCTCGAAAACATTATTTTAAATTTGTTTCATGAAAAATTTGAACTATGAACCTCACCCATCACCATTCAGCAATTCGCAATTCGCAATTCGCAATTCGCAATTCGCAATTCGCAATAAATTTTTTAACTGAGCAAGTTAGCACTTTTACCAAGCCATTTTTCGGGCTTCATCTATTCTTCAAAAAAATTGTATCGGCATATAAGAGAGTGTAAACTAAATTGTGTAAATAGAATTTAGAGTCGGCATCTGAGTTCAAAGATAATAACAAATTGGTTTAAGATTAATTCCCAATTTGATATAGGTAAAGTCCAAGCATCTTCAATGTTTTTAATGGCTAAATAAATTGATTTGGAAGCAGCATTTTCATATGGGAATTGTGTTTTTGTTTTGGTGTATTTTCTGATTCCACGATTTAAATTTTCTATAGTATTGGTGGTATAAATGATTCTTCGCAGCTCCAATGGATACTCAAAATAGTTAGACAGATTATCCCAGTTTTCTTCCCAGGAAGTGATAGCATATTTATATTTTGATTGCCATTTGGTTTTGAATAATTCCAATTCTTCTAAAGCTGATTTTGCATTGATGGCGGTGTATACTTTTTTCAAGTCTTTACAAAATTCACTTCTGTCTTTCCATACCACAAACCTACAACTGTTGCGGATTTGATGCACAATACAAAGTTGTGTAACGGCATCAGGAAACACGGCTTTGATGGCAGTAGTAAAGCCTTTTAAATTATCGGTACAAGCAATTAAAATATCTTGCACCCCACGAGCTTTTAGTTCAGTCAAAACCGTCATCCAAAAAGCAGCAGATTCTTTTTGAGCAATCCAAAAACCCAGCACTTCTTTCTTGCCATCATGCTTTAGTCCGATGACGATGTAAACACATTTGTTAATCACCTTTCCATCTTCTCTGATTTTCAAAATGATACCATCCATCCAAACAGCAAAGTAAACAGGCTCTAACGTACGCTGCTGCCACTCTTTTGCCAACACCATGATGCCTTCGGTAATGTTAGAAACAGTAGTTTCGCTGATGTCTAAACCATAAATTTCTAACACCTGTTTTCGTACATCGCTGGTGGTCATTCCTCGGCTATACATACCAATTATAGCATCTTCAATTTTGCTGCTAATAGTTTGTCCTTTAGGAATAATAATGGGTTCAAACTCCCCATTTCTATCTCGTGGAATATTCAAAACCACATCGCCAATGCTTTCAGTAGTAATGGTTTTGGGAAATGTGCCATTGCGACTGTTGCCACTGTTGTTCCCATCTTTGCTATGTTTTTCATAGCCTAAATGTTCGTCTAATTCACCCTGTAACATTTCTTCAATACCTTGTTTGAAAAGCGTACTGAAATAATCTTGAAATGAATCTTTGTCTTTAAATTGTTTGAAAAATCCTTTCGGAAATTGTTCGGCTGGCTTGTTTTTGTTGTGCATGTTTGATTTGTTTTAAAGTTACGGAAAAAAATCAACAGGGGCATTCGCCTCGTTCCGCTACGCTCCACTTCAGCGTATGCCCCTGTTGCTCCGCTCTAAAACCATTTACACAATCTTCTTTATACTACCGAAAAAATCCTTGTCGCTTTTGACGATATAAAGTTTTTTGGAATTGGAACTTTAACTATAAATTCATAATGCAAATACTTAACCCCCTTGTTTGGCAAACAACACTCTTTATATTTTTCGGCTGAACCACATGGACAATAATCGTCCTGTCCTAAATGAGCATAGTTTGAGTGCGGTAAAAACTTTGTGTGAATTTTTAAGTCCCAAGGTTCATAGGATGAATGATTATAAGGTATATTTTTTGGGAACTGAATTTGGATGCTATTATTTCATAAAATTTTTAATGGTATTGGTAATCGAAATTGGTTTTCTGATTTAT
>CAIQHW010000174.1 GCA_903871715.1 uncultured bacterium | reverse complement strand
CGCTCTAACCAGCTGAGCTACACCCACCATTTGGGGCGGCAAAAGTAGTACTATCTATGTGATTTTGAAAATATTTTTGTGAAAATATTTTTGCAATCATTTAGTTTTAGAAATAAAAATTTGCAACGAAAATTTATTTACTCAAATAAATTCATTCAGCATCCTACATTTGCAAACCATTTTTTGAAACTATTTTTGATGATGGTTGTTGTTCTATTTTTCTTTTCAATTTTATAAAACATGATTTTACATTTAAAGAATAAAGTTTCTGAAACCCAAGCCCAACAAGTAGCCGAAGACCATGATGCCATTTTATTTCAAGACAATAATCGTTGGATTGTGGTTACTTCTTCATCCATAAAAAAACCCAAAAAAGAATCACTCGAATTTGTAGAAGAGTTCTTTGAAACAGAAACTGATATTCAATTAGCTGGCAGAAAATATTTAGATAAGGTTAGAACCGTAAAATGGGGTGATGTTGAAATTGGTGGCAACAGCCTACACACCGCTATGATGGCTGGTCCATGTGCTGTTGAATCTGAATCGCAAATTATTGAATGTGCTGAATACATTGCTGGGCTTGGTATTAGCACTTTTCGAGCTGGTGCATTTAAGCCTCGAACATCGCCCTATACTTTTCAGGGCTTGGGTTTAGAGGGATTAGAACTGTTGGATAAAGTGCGCCAAAAATATAAGTTGAGCATCATAACCGAAGTAAAAAATTTAAGCCATGCTAAAGAAGTAATTGATGTGGCTGATATTATTCAAATTGGAGCAAAGGCAATGTATGACGTGAGTGTGTTGGAATTATGTGGGCAAAGCCGAAAACCAATTTTGATTAAACGTGGCTTTGGCAGCACGTTGCAAGAGTTTGTGCAAGCTGCTGAGTTTGTTTTAAGTAAGGGAAATCCAAACGTGATCTTGTGTGAACGAGGCATCAGAACTTTTGAAACCAAAACTCGTTTTACCTTCGATTTGTGTGGCGCAGCGTATTTAAAATATCACACCAATTTGCCAGTAGTTTTAGACCCAAGCCATGCGATGGGTTATAGTTATGGTGTGCCAGATTTGGCGAAAGCCTCTATGGCATTCGGTTGCGACGGTATGTTGATTGAAGTGCATCCCACGCCTGCAAAAGCAAAAAGCGATGCTTCGCAACAATTAGATTTTTCAACTTTTACAAAATTGATAACTGATTTAAAAATTGTTGGTGGTGCTGTGGGAAGAAAATTGGTGTAATATTTTTCATTTACACTCGAAATAATTTGGCGATAGAAAATGCCGCCGCCGCCGCCAAAGCACCTATGGCTGTAACTTTCAACGCTCCAACGATTAGTGGTTGACCAGTGGCTTTGCTTTTAAAATAGCCAAATAAAAATAAACAAACCAAAGTTACTCCGCAAGAATAATACAACGCCGTATGTGTATCTTCTTTGAAAAAATAATAAGGACTTAATGGAATTAAACCGCCAGCAATGTAAGATAGGGCAATGGTTACAGCACTTTTCTTAGCTCTATTTACATCTGGTTTTTCCAAACCTAATTCAAATCGCATCATAAACTCAACCCATTTATTTTTATCGTGCGTTAATTCTTCCACCACATTTTCTGCAGCACCATTGCTTAAGCCGTAATGGGTAAGGATTTCAACTACTTCATTTTTTTCTTTGTCGGGCAAATTTTCCACTTCATCATATTCTCTTTTCAACTCGCTGTTGTAATGGTCTATTTCAGTTTTGCCGCTCAAATAGCCACCCAAGCCCATGGCAATGCTGCCTGCAATAATTTCAGCAATGCCTGCTGTTAAAATAATTGTAGTTGAATTTACCGCACCACTCAATCCAGCCGCTAATGCAAAAGGCACTGTGAGTCCATCACTCATGCCAATTACAATATCTTTTACCACATCGCTACTTTGAAAATGTTCTTCTACATGATGCATAAAATGGCGTTTTTATTTTTTCAAAAATAACAGGTTGCCGTGGCTAAAACTATTTATACCAAAATATTTTTGTGTTGATTTCTTAAAATCATTTTCATTAAATAAACCAATATTCGCTCTTAATTTCGTGCGCAGAAAATATTTATGACCCAATACACCATCGAACAAATTTTTAAAATCACCAAAGGCAATTTGCTTCGTGTGGCTCATCAGCAGCCAATTGCGCACTTGTTGATTGATAGCCGAAAAATTTCACAAACCGAACAAACTGTTTTTTTTGCCATCAAAGGCAACAGGCAAGATGGACATCAATACATCAAATCGTTGTATGAAAAAGGCATCCGAAATTTTATTATCGAAGAAGAAATTGATTTGCTGCAAGTGCCGATGGCAAATGTGTTGCAGGTGAAAAATAGCATCACAGCTTTGCAACAAATTACGGCGGCTCATCGCCAACAATTTCAAATTCCAGTTATCGGCATCACGGGTAGTAATGGCAAAACGGTGGTGAAAGAATGGCTAAATCAATTGCTGGAAGCCGATTTCAAAATTGTGCGTTCGCCTAAAAGTTATAATTCGCAAATTGGTGTGCCATTAAGTGTTTGGCAAATGAATGAAACACATCAGTTGGCAATTTTTGAAGCTGGCATTTCGCAACCTTATGAAATGCAAAATCTTGAAAAAATTATTAAACCTACTGTTGGAATTTTTACAAATGTAGGCGAAGCACACAGCGAAGGATTTTTAAATGTGCGACAGAAAATCAATGAAAAGCTGCAACTGTTCTCACTTTCGCAGCAGGTGATTTACTGCAAAGATTATGTAGAGTTGCACGATTCGATTTTAAATTTCAAATCAAAAATTGCCAACGATGGCAATGATAATCGGTTCAATTTATTTAGCTGGAGTTTTAAATTAGAAGCCGATTTGCAAATCATAGAATTGCATGAACAGCAATTGAAAACCACTATTGATGCGATTTTTAAAGGAAATAAAATTTCCATCACCATTCCATTTAGCGATAAAGCTGCTATCGAAAATGCCATTCATTGCTGGGCTTATTTGTTGTTGAATAATTATGCTGGCGAAATTATTTCGCAGCGTATGATGCAGCTCACCAACATTGGTATGCGATTAGAATTGAAAGAAGCCAACAACAATTCATCGCTCATTAATGATAGTTACAACAGCGATATTAATTCGTTGACAATTGCGTTGGATTTTTTGCATCATCAAAAGCAACATGATAAACACACGTTGATTTTGAGCGATATTTTGCAAAGTGGTAAAAGCGATTTTGAATTGTATCAAGAAGTGGCTGATATGCTAAAAGCTAAGCCTGTTCAACGATTGATTGGCATTGGTAAAGGAATTTGCAAACAACAAAAAACATTTCAACAGTTAGAAAATACCGAGTTGCACTTTTATCCCGACACCACAAATTTCATTCAAGATTTTGACATGCAGTTGTTCAACAACGAATCTATTTTGTTAAAAGGTGCAAGGATTTATGAGTTTGAAAAAATATCACAATTGCTGGAAAAAAAAGCGCATGAAACAGTGATGGAAATCAATCTCACTGCGCTGTTGCACAATTTTAAAACGTATCAAGCCATGTTGAAACCATCCACCAAAATAATGGTGATGGTAAAAGCATTTAGTTATGGCAGCGGTAGTTTTGAAATTGCCAATTTGTTGCAATTTCATCATGCCGATTATTTGGCTGTAGCTTATGCCGATGAAGGCGTAGAATTGAGAAACAATGGCATTTTGCTGCCCATTATGGTCATGTGTCCCGAGCAGCGAAGTTTTGATACCATCATCAAAAACCGCTTGGAGCCTGAATTGTACTCGATGGATATTTTAAATGAGCTGTTGGAAGTGCTGAAAAAATATTACACGGGCTACGATTTATTGCCGCTATCCATTCACTTGAAATTGGATACAGGCATGAAGCGGCTTGGGTTTGAGCCTAATCAGATTTCAAAATTAATTTCGATTTTAAACGAAAATAAATCGTTCATCAAAGTAAAATCTATCTTCTCACATTTGGCTGGAAGTGAAAATGAAACACATGATGAGTTTAGTTTGCAGCAAATAAATTTGTTTAAAAAAATGGCTGCCGAATTAGAAAATGGAATTGGTTACAAAACCATAAAACACATTTTAAATAGCGGTGGAATTGTGCGCCACAACGCACATCAAATGGATATGGTGCGGCTTGGAATTGGCTTGTATGGCTACGATTCGTCGAGTGAGATGCAATCGAAATTGAAAATGGTAAGCACTTTAAAAACAACAGTGCTGCAAGTAAAAAATATTGAAGCCGCCGAAACAATTGGTTATAGCCGCAAAGGAAGAATTGATGGGCAAGGAAAAATTGCAACCGTTGGAATTGGTTATGCCGATGGTTATCGCCGAGTGTTGGGCAATGGAAAAAGTAGTATGCTATTGAAAGGCAAATTAGCGAAAACGGTGGGTAATATTTGTATGGATATGAGTATGTTGGATGTGTCACATATTGACCAAGTAAAAGCTGGCGATGTAGTTACTGTATTTGGAGAAAACCCAACGCTGGCAATGCTTTCAGAATGGGAAGGAACTATTCCTTACGAAATTTTAACAGGCATTTCAAAACGGGTGAAGAGAGTTTATTTTGAGGAGTAAAATCAATCCGACAAAATTTCATTTGTGGCTTTCAGCAAAATTTCAAAAGCATTTTTCAAGGCGTTAATTTTCGCCAAAAATATTTAGCTTTGTAAAAACAAAAAACGATGCAGTATACTTACAAAATAATGTTGCATAAAGAGGCTGAAGGAGGCTTCACTGTTAATGTTCCAGCATTGCCAGGCTGTATCACTTTTGGCGACACAGTAGATGAAGCTATTGAAATGGCAAAGGATGCCATCAATCTTTATTTAGAAGAATTGAAAAGTAGAAATGAAATTATTGTTGACGATTCAAACACTTTAGAATACTCTTTGAATTTTCAAACTGCAAGAATTTTTCAGCCAAGCATTTAATCAAAATTTTAACGCTAAACGGCTTTGTATTCAAGCGCAGTAGCGGTTCTCACCATATTTATTACAATGCAACTACTCAAAAAACTATTGTAGTACCCATTCATGGCAACAAAGATTTGAAGAAGGGAACATTTTTTGCCATCATCAAACAAGCAGGCATTGAAAAAGATAATTTTTGATTTTCTGTTTTTCAAAAATCAATCCGACAAAATCTCATTCGTGGCTTTCAACAAAATTTCAAAAGCATTTTCTGCCATCAAATTTTCTTTGTCTAATGTTGGATTTACTTCGGTGATTTCGAAGCAGCAAATTTTTTCGCTTTGCAATAATCGCACAATCAAATCGCCAGCTTCGCGTTCGTTGATGCCGTTGCGCACTGGAGTTCCAGTGCCCTTGCTGATGCTGCTATCCATGCTATCCACATCAAAACTGATATAGATGTAATCGCAATGTTTTAAATAGGCCAAAATATCTCTGCCCACTCTTTCTGTACCAACACGACGCAATTCGCTCGTGCCAACTACTTTTATTTTGTTGGTCTTAATCACATATTCTTCTTGCGATTCAAAATCGCGAAGGCTTACAAACACTAAATCTCGTGGCGAAATTTTAGGATTAATGTTACCCAAGTTTTTCAATTTGTTCCAATTTGCCACCGTTTCAGCATCGGGTTTGTTGACTTGTTTTTCTAAATTATCTTCTGCCAAAGCCACGGCAAGCGGCATCCCGTGCATATTTCCAGATGGTGATGTGTAGGGCGAATGCAAATCGGCATGAGCGTCAATCCAAATTACGCCAATGTGCGATTTTGGATAAGCCATCTTAATACCTGCAATGGTGGCTGCTCCAGTGCTGTGGTCGCCAGCCAATACAATCGGAAATTCATTTTTTTTCAGCGTTTTTAAAACAGCATCACTCACTCTTTCATACATCGTTAAAACGCCTTTAATCCGCTTGGCATAAGGGCTTCCTTGTGTTTCATACAACGAATTATTTTCGTTTTGAATTTCGATAGAACTGTATTTTTTAAAGTAATTGCTTCTAAAATCCATAGCCGCAATTTTAATGGCATCCACTCCTAAGCTTGCGCCACGTGTGCCTGCGCCAATTTCACTTTTTACTTCAATAATTTTTATCGGTTTCATTTTTCTAAAATTAGTGCACAAAGTTAGTTATTTAAAAATGGATGAAAAAATTTGAAACCAAATTCAAATTTTATTTTCGTTAACTGCAAATCTTTTTGTAGCCTACATTTGCGGTCATAAATTTTTATGCGAATTCTTTTAACCACACTT
Organism: uncultured bacterium; assembly: GCA_903871715.1. Lineage (GTDB taxonomy): Bacteria > Bacteroidota > Bacteroidia > Chitinophagales > CAIODY01 > CAIODY01. The sequence continues at coordinate 1,347 of CAIQHW010000174.1, read as the reverse complement.
AATGCCAAATATATTCATGTCAATTTAGCCATCAGGCTGTTGTATGAATTCAACAAAAATTATGAAGGATTGGAGTGGAATGAATTTACTATCAAACATGATAAGGATGAAATTGCGCAGCATTGTAGCCAGTTTCAGGTGGTGGCATTCAGTTGTTACATTTGGAATATTACGCCCACTTTAGAAGTTGCAAAACGCATTAAGGCATTAAATCCCGATTGTAAAATATTGTTGGGTGGACCCGAAGTAAGTTATGATTGGCAAAATGTAATTGCCGAAGATGCTGTTGATTTTATTATCACTGGCGAAGGCGAAATTCCGTTTCAACAATTTCTGCAATCGTATCCAAACGTAGCACAGGTAAGCAATTTGGTGCATAAAGAAAATGGCGAACCACATTATTTTGCAAAAGCCGAATCGTTTGATTTGAATTTGTACAAAGATATTTTGCCTTATAAAAATGATAAGCCCGAAGAACTATTTAATCGGGTTTTATACATCGAAACCAGCCGTGGATGCCCTTATAAGTGCGAATTTTGCTTGGCAAGCTTAGATAATAAAGTGCGCTATTTGCCCGATGAAAATATAAAAGCCAACTTGCTTTATTTGATGCAACATGGCAGAGTGATTAAATTTTTGGATAGAACTTTCAACATCAAAAAAGATTTTACGATTGATATTTTTAAGTTCATTTTAAAACATCATCGCCCCGAAAACGTGTTCCAGTTTGAGATTACAGCCGATATTGTGCATCCCGATATTATTCAGTTCATCAATGATTTTGTGCCAAAAGGTTTGTTTCGATTTGAAATTGGTATTCAAACTGTAAATCAAAAGGCGAATTTGGAAGTGAGCCGAAAACAAAATTTTGATAAAACAAAAAGCATTATCAAAGCATTAGAACCTAAAATTGAAATGCATTTAGATTTGATTGTGGGCTTGGCTTTGGATGAGTGGGAAGACATCAAATTCAGCATCGAAGAAGTATTTAAGCTGTATGCACCCGAATTGCAATTAGGATTTTTGAAATTTTTAAAAGGCACACCAGTGAGAGAAAAGTATGAGCAATATGGTTTTGAGTTTGATGAAATGCCGCCTTATCAAATCATTAAAAGCAATTTTTTATCGGCGGCGCAATTGCATCAAATCACACAACTGGAGCATGCTTTGGAGATTTATTGGAATAAAAAAAGAACGATTCACACACTGAAATATGTCACCGAACATTACAGCATTTTCGATTTTTTGCTTGGGCTCGGAATTTATTTTGGCGAAGTGAGCGACTACCATAAATTTTCTTTGGCTGATGTTTATCACATCATCACACAATATGCTGAAAAGAATTTT
>CAIQHW010000173.1 GCA_903871715.1 uncultured bacterium | reverse complement strand
GTTGGGTAATAATATTTTATCTCTTCATTTTTTGGATTGGTAATGCCATTGAAAACTTCAATTGGCCACAACCACGATGAGAACCAAGTATCCAACACATCTTCATCTTGTTTGAGGTCTTCAATTTGCAATGTCGAATTTGCAATTTTCAATTTTTCAAATGCTTCTTCTTTTGTTTCAGCAATGGCGAAAGTGCCATCTGGCGCATAATACGCAGGTATTTGTTGTCCCCACCACAACTGACGGCTAATGCACCAATCCGTGATATTTTCCATCCAATATTTAAACGTGTTGTCGAATTTATCAGGATGAAATTTTACATCGGCACTTTGTTGAGCATGCAAAGTTGGTTTGCTCATTTCGCTCATTTTCAAAAACCATTGTGTGCTGATACGTGGCTCTACCACTGCATTTGTACGTTCGCTAAAGCCATTTTTGTTGATGATGTCTTCTTCCTTCGCCAGCAAACCTGCTTCAGCAATGGCTTTCGCAATTTTCTTTCGAGCAATGAATCGGTCTTCACCCACAAATAATTGCGCTGCTTCGCTCAAAGTTCCGTTTGGATTTAAGGTATCAATGATGGGCAAATTATGTTTCAAGCCAATATTGTAATCCGCCAAATCGTGTGCTGGTGTGATTTTCAAGCAACCCGTTCCAAATTCTTTATCTACATACTCATCAAAAATGATAGGAATTTTTCTGTTGATTAAAGGCACATAGGCCGATGCGCCTTTCAGATGAGCGTAACGTTCGTCAGTTGGATTTACGCAAATTGCCACATCACCCAAAATCGTTTCTGGTCGCGTTGTTGCAACAATAATGTAGTCATCAGTCGTAAGTCGTGAGTCGTAAGTTGGGTCTAATTCTAACTTATATTTTACGTAATAAAGTTTTGAGTTTACTTCTTTGTAAATTACTTCTTCATCGCTCAAAGCCGTTAGTGCTGCTGGGTCCCAGTTAATCATTCGAGCACCACGATAAATCAATCCTTTGTTATACAAATCAACAAACACTTTGATGACCGCTTTGTAATAATGGTTGTCCATTGTGAAACTGGTGCGTTCGTAATCGCAACTACAACCCAATTTTTGTAATTGATGAATAATAATGCCGCCATATTTTTCTTTCCATTCAAAAGCATATTTCAAAAATTCTTCTCTCGATAAATTCTTTTTATCAATGCCTTTTTCTTTCAACATAGCTACCACTTTGGCTTCTGTGGCAATGCTGGCATGGTCGGTGCCTGGTACCCAGCAAGCATTTTTGCCAGTCATACGTGCATGGCGAATCAAAATATCTTGCACCGTTTCATTCAGCGTATGCCCCATGTGCAACACACCTGTTACATTCGGCGGCGGAATGACAATCGTAAAGGGTTCACGATTATCGGGTGTAGAATGAAAATAATTTTTCTGCATCCAATGTGCAAACCATTTGTCTTCAAATGCTGATGGGCTGTATGTTTTAGCTAATTCGGTCATTACAAAATTTTATTAAAATGCAAATTTAGAAATTAAAGTGGTGCAAGTTTATTTGTGAAATGTTTTTTAAGAAGTTTTTTAAAAGTTTAAATGATTTTGTTTTCAATTTTAACTGACTAATTTTTTTCTAATTACCTTTGCGGCTCATTTTTTTAACAAAAAGATAATCAACAAAATCATGAGTAAAGATTTATTTGCGAAGTTTAAAACCGATATGGGTCCATTGGGGCAGCATGCAAAAATGGCGCACGGCTATTTTGCTTTTCCAAAATTAGAAGGTCCAATTGCCAGCCGAATGATGTTTAAAGGCAAAGAAAGAATTGTATGGAGTTTGAATAATTATTTAGGCTTGGGCAACCATCCCGAAGTGCGCAAAGCTGATGCTGATGCAGCTGCCGAGTTTGGTTTGGCGTATCCGATGGGTGCACGAATGATGAGTGGCAATAGCAATTTAATTGAACAATTTGAACGTGAATTGGCTGATTTTGTGAAGAAACCCGATGTGTTTATTTTGAATTATGGCTATCAAGGTGTGTTGTCAATCATTGATGCTATCGTTACACGACATGATGTGATTGTGTATGATGCTGATTCGCATGCTTGTATATTAGATGGGGTGCGTTTGCACATGGGCAAGCGTTTTGTGTATCAACACAACGACATCGAAAGTTTTAAAGTGCAAATGGAACGAGCTACTAAAATGACTGCCGAAACAGGTGGTGGCATTTTAGTGATTACCGAAGGTGTATTTGGCATGAGTGGCAACATGGGTAAATTGAAAGAGATTGTAGATTTGAAAAAGAATTACAATTTTAGGTTGATGGTAGATGATGCACATGGTTTTGGTATGATGGGTAAAACTGGTGCAGGCACTGGCGAAGAACAAGGTTGCCAAGATGGTATTGATTTATATGTGAGCACCTTTGCCAAAGCTATGGCAAGCATTGGTGCATTTGTGGCTGGCGATGAAGATGTGATTAGCTATTTGCGCTACAACACTCGGTCGCAAACCTTTGCTAAAACATTGCCAATGCCCATTGTAAAGGGTAATTTAAAACGGTTAGAACTATTGCGCAGCAAACCCGAATTGAAAGCAAAATTGTGGCATAATGTAAATCGCTTGCAAGGTGGTTTACGTGAAATAGGATTAAACTTAGGTGCTACCAACACTTGTGTAACGCCTATTTATTTGCAAGGCACCACCACACAAGCGGCTAATTTGATTTTCGATTTACGTGAAAACTTCAACATTTTCTGTTCCATAGTGGTGTATCCAGTTATTCCCAAAGGGCAAATGTTGTTGCGTTTGATTCCAACTGCTGACCATACCGATAAAGACATTGATGATACCTTACATGCTTTCCGTGAAATTTATCGCAAGCTTACCACTGGCGAATACGACAAACAATTTGAAGGCATGGCTATGATTGAAGCCATTGGCGGAATTTAACAGCATATTCATTTTCTTAAAAAAGGCGCATCATAGTGATACGCCTTTTTTTATTTTCTACCATTTATTTTTCAAAAATAAACTGCCAACAAATTGTATTTTCGCCCCACTAAAAAACAATAGCAATATGAATTTTAATAAACCTTTTTTTGCAGTAATTGCTGCCAGCATTTTTCTTTTTTCTTGTCATCCAAAAAATAAAGAGGCGGCACAAATGCCCGACCCATTAGCATCTCACATTGACAGCACATTAAATGCTGGTGATAACTTTTGGAAATATGCCAACAATGGTTGGTTTAAACAACATCCTATCATTGCTTCGGAAAACAGCAATGGTATCTGGCGTACTATTCAGGATACTATTAATGCAGAAATATTGCAGGTTTGCCAAAAAGCTGTGAATGAAAAAAGCGAAGTGGGTAGCAACAAACAAAAAATTGGAGATTTCTATTTCAGTGGAATGGATACGGTGAATATTGATAAACAGGGCATTTCGCAGATTGCTGATGAGTTGAAAAAGATTGACGACATTAAATCCATCAACGATTTAGCGGCTGCCATGGCGCATTTGCAAAGCATTGGTGCTGGTGTTGGCTTTAGTTATGGTGTGGGCAGAGATGATAAAATCAGCAGCAAATATGCGGTGCAATTGTGGCAAGGTGGATTAGGATTGCCCGATAGAGATTATTATTTTGAAAATGATGCTCGTACAAAAATGATTCGTGAAGAATATTTGAAGTATGTAACAAAGGTTTTAGACTTAATTCAAGAAGAAACAGGAAACCCTAAAATTGCATCTGGATTTATTGACTCAAAAGATATCATTGCTTTAGAAACTGCTTTGGCAAAGGCTTCACGTAAGTTAGAAAACTTAAGAGACCCTTATAAAAATTACAACAAAATGACTTTGGCAAAAGTAAATGCCATGACTCCGTCGTTTAAATGGAATGAATTTGCAACTGCTTTTGGTTTGAAAAATGTTGACACCATGATTATTGGTCAGCCTGAATTTGTGAGTGCATTTGAAAACACTTTGCATGCTTTCCCTATTTCAGTTTGGAAAAATTATTTCAAATTTCATTTAGTGAATGAATATGCTCCTT
>CAIQHW010000172.1 GCA_903871715.1 uncultured bacterium | reverse complement strand
TGTGGCACAAAATTTATCGAAAGATGAATTGGAACGGAAAAAGAAAAAACTGTTGGAAGAGATTGAGCAAGCACAAGAGCAATTGAGCAAAACACGGGCAACCAAAAATTTATCGCTGAACCAAGTGTATGCGTTGAAAAATAAAATTGTGGCAAGGCAAAAATTGATTGCCAATTACAATTCGCAATTGAATAATATCGAATCGAATATTGGCTCCACCCAGCGACAAATAAGGACTTTGGATGTTCGTTTAGATTCATTAAAAGCCGAGTATGCACGATTAATTGTAAAAGCTTATCGCACCCATGGCGAGCTGGATAAAGTGTTGTTCATTTTTTCAGCCACCGATTTTAATGATGCTTATCGGCGCATGAATTATTTAAAGCAATACAGCGATTATAGAAAGCAACAAGCAGAATTGATTAAGCAAACCAAAGTGATGCGATTGGGAAAACTGCAAAATTTAAAATCGCAAAAAGAAGAAAAAGAAGATTTGCTAACCAATGAACAACAACAAAAGAAAACTTTAGAAAAAGAAAAACTAGAGAAAGATAGAGCTGTGGCACAATTAAAGGGGCAAGAAGCACAGTTGATGGCTGAAGTGAAAGAAAAAAAGAAAGCAGCAGCCAAACTAAATAAATTGATTGAAGATTTTATTCGCAAAGAAATTGAAGCCGCAAAAAAACAATCGGAGCCTGGCACATCGCATGTTTTAGCGCTTACACCCGAAGCAAAAGCATTGAGCGATAATTTTGCAGCCAATCAAGGCAAGCTGCCTTGGCCAGTTGAAAGAGGCTTTGTTACTGGGCATTTTGGTGTTTCGGAACATGAAGTGTTGGCAAATGTAAAAGTAAACAACAATGGTATTGATATTAAGACACAGGCTGGTGCCACTGCCCGTGCTGTATTTGAAGGTGAAGTAAGAGCGGTGTTTTTTAATCCATCATTCCATACCGCTGTGTTGGTGCAGCATGGTGAATATTTTACAGTTTATTCAAATTTAGAAGAAGCCTTTGTAAAACATGGCGATAAAGTAAGGCTGAAACAAGCCATTGGCAAGGTTTACACCAATAATGATGAAGATAGGACCGAATTGCATTTTGAAATTTATAAAAATACCACCAAGTTTAATCCAGAAAATTGGTTGTATGGCAATTAAAGTGATGACACAAAATTGTAGGCGCATTCCTTAAATTTGAAGTAAATAATTTAAAATGAAAGAAACCCGTTTTATAGCCCAAAATGAAAAAAAATGGGAGCAATTCGAATCGCAATTGAAAAACAAAAACATGGATAGTGATGAACTGCGCAACATGTTTATACAGGTTACGGATGATTTATCTTACGCCCGAACATTCTATCCAAACCGTTCGGTGAAGGTGTACTTGAACAATTTATCGCAGCAATTTTTTACACACATTTACAAAAATCCAACTGGCATTTGGCTAGCGTTTAAAAACTTTTGGATAGAGGATATTCCACAGATTTGCTACAACGAACGCCAAACAATTTTAGTGTCGTTTTTAGTTTTAGTGATTGCCATTGTCATCGGTGTTTTCTCCACCCTTAAAGATCCCAGTTTTACCACCCATATCATGGGCAATGAATATGTGCAAATGACAAAAGACAATATCGCTAAAGGCAAGCCCTTCAACGTTTATGCCGATGAAAATCAATTCGATATGTTTTTTGCCATTGGTTGGAATAATTTATTTGCTTGCTTTCGCACTTTTATTTTTGGCTTATTATTTGGCATTGGTTCGCTCGGAATGCTCCTGTATATGGGCATCGAGATGGGTACATTTCACACTCTTTTCTTTCAAGTTAGCACCAAATTATTAGTGGGTTCGTTGCTCACTGTTTGGCTACATGGCACTATCGAAATTGGCTGCTTGGTATTATCGGCCGCTGCAGGATTAATGTTGGCAAGAGGTATGTTGTTTCCAGCTACATTCAGCCGCTGGCAATCGTTTCAGCTTGCTGGACGAAGAGCTGTGAAATTGATGTTGGCAGTTTTTCCACTCATTATTATTGCAGCATTTATCGAATCATTTATCACTCGATATGCCGCAACACCTTGGTTTATCAAGCTTTTACTCATTATGGCTTCTCTGGTTTTAATGGTGGGCTATTTTGTTTGGTATCCACTTCGCAAAGCAAAAAAAGGATTTTTTAGTGGTGTGGAAGATGTCCATTTGCCGTTTCAACCAAAGGCCGCATTGAGCCAGCCACGATCGATGCTGGAAAGTTTAAGGTGCTCGACAAAACGTTTGTCTGCTACCGCCGAAGAAATGCTGGTGCGATCTAGAAAGGCGATCAGCACGCCCACTGCCCGCGGCGGCCCTCTTCGCCGTCCCGCGCGCGGGGGTCCAAACTTCAAGGGCGGAAGGACACCGGCGTCGCAGTACCGCGGCCTCACCTGGGACCGCCAAGACAAGCGGTGGCGTGTCAGGATCAACATCGGCGGCCGTCAGT
>CAIQHW010000171.1 GCA_903871715.1 uncultured bacterium | reverse complement strand
TTGTTCGTCTTTTTTAATGTTTGAATTTATTACACTAAATACAAATCCAGCACTAACCAACCCAAAACCAACCTTCATTTTATTAGTATAATCCCCTTTTGTAAGATATACTGCACCTAATACCAAAGACCACCATAATGGATTAAGTCCATAATATAGTAGTGCTTCTTTTGTCCAATATTGTTTTGGGGTAATTTCTCTATTTTCTAACTTTCTCTTTTCTTTCTGCATTAAGCTGAAATAAAGAGAATCTGCTGGAGTAGGTATTACATCAGATAATAATAGACCTAAAGCTCCTGCATATACTATTGCATTACCATGTCCTGATGATATGGCTGATTTAATAGTATCTTGCACCTTTTATTCCCATTTTAGTTATTTTGAAGTAAACCTCTACAAATATACAAATTTTATGATTGTAAGGTTATTTTTCAATTTTTCTAAAATTTTGTCGCCAAATTAACATAGCCATCTTGGAGGATTCTTTTTTTACCTTAGTCTCACTCCATTCTGGATTCCTGATGTGCATATATTCGTGTATCAAATACAATAAGAACCTATAGCCTTTTAGCCTTGAATCCAGCTCAATATGGTTTTGTCCCATATGAGCTAGTCCCCAAGCACCTTCTTTTCCAAGCTTTCTTATGCCAATTTTTACTTGCTTGTCTTGCATTTTTTTTAATGTAATTTACCATTAATTATCTGAAAGTTTTTAATTGTAAAATCACCATTTTTATCTACCAAAATGTGGGCAAATCCGTGTTGGCTATTACTCACCATTGGAGAATAATTGGGTCTTAGTTCACAAAGACAACCCGTTGACCAGCAACCAATTACATTACCATCTAGGTCTGTTTCAGGATGGAAACTTGCTCTATGAAGGTGTCCTACTATTACGCTTTGTTTAGCTCTTAAAAAAGCTCCCCTTGCAGGTGAAACGGGTACAAATATGCCTTTAAATATGTGGTGTCCGTGTGTAATTGATAGTTTTCCTGCTTTTACTAATACTTTGTCATCAAGTATTTTAATATTTTGTTCATTTAATCTTAATCTTTCTTCAAGATGAAAATAGGGGTCATCCCAAATTTCTCTTACTTTTTGTTCCAAAAACATCTCCCAACGGATACAATGATTGCCTTTTAACCAATAGATTGATGCAGTTGGAAACAACTTCCTTAGAATAACTAAGAATTCTTTTGTTGCTTCAAACTCTTGTTTAACGCTTCTTTTTCTTAAATCTTTTTCAAATCTACTAACATTAGCGTTGTCAATTAAATCACCATTTATGAATATTGTATTTACTTTATTCTCAACACCATAAGTTAAGGCTGTAGTAACAGCATCAATATCGTGATAGGGGATATGTAAATCTGAAATTAATAGGATATTATTACAACCTAAAGGAAGCTTAAATGCTTCTCTTTTTTCTTGATAACTTGCTGGTAAACTATATGGATTACAACTTCTACTTTCTTTTTTGAAGAATTCGCTGTCTTTGATACTTTTTTTTAATCTGTGTAAATTACCT
>CAIQHW010000170.1 GCA_903871715.1 uncultured bacterium | reverse complement strand
ACCGTTCAAAGAAGAATGATGTCGTCATCTATTTATGTAAATAGCATTTTGGCTTCTGGAAAATCAGAGGCGCAAGTGGTTGATGCAGTGGATGAAATCACAAATTTGTTGCGCAACAAGCATAAAATTGCGCCATCTGATGACGTGGATTTTACGGTTCGTACGCAATCTGAAATCAGTAATATTTTCGGCGCAATTTCAAAAGTGATGACCATTTTATTGGCTTGCATCGCCAGTATTTCTTTGTTGGTGGGTGGCATTGGCATCATGAATATTATGTTGGTTTCTGTTACTGAAAGAACTCGTGAAATCGGCATTCGTATGGCGATTGGCGCAAAAGGTAGAGATGTGCTCACTCAATTTATGATTGAATCAATCGTGTTAAGTTTTGTAGGTGGATTGATTGGAATCATACTCGGAATCACTGTTTCAGAGTTAGTCGCAAAATTTGGTGGATGGCCTGTCGTCATTTCTCTTACATCCATTTTAATGTCGTTTATTTTTTCGGCAGCGATTGGATTATTTTTTGGTTGGTATCCTGCACGAAAAGCTGCTGCATTAAATCCGATTGATGCGTTGCGTTATGAGTAAATTTGTAGGGCAATGATTCAAGAAAAAAAATCAAAAAGTTTTTTAAAAACAAGGCTCTATGCTTTGTATTGGATTTCAAGTTTGTTATCCAACATCGGCACTTGGATGCAGCAAGTAGCCGAGCCTTGGGTAGTTTTAAGTTTAAGCAATTCTCCATTTTGGGTAGGTTTAGATAGTTTCGCCATGAATGCTCCCAGTTTAATCTTCACACTTTTTGGTGGCATTTTAGCAGATAGATTTGACAGAAAAAAAATCGTGTTGTTGTTTCAATCCATACAATGGTTGTGCATTTTAATCATGCTCACTTTATTGATTTTGGGTTGGTTAAAAGTCTGGATGATTGTCATCATTTCATTTTTAATCGGACTCACCGATTCGCTTTCCATGCCTTCGTTTCAAACCATCATTCCATCTATTGTTGACGAAAAAGAAATTCCAAAAGCATTATCACTCAACTCTACACAATTTAACTTATCACGAATTTTAGGACCAGCCATTGCTGGTGTGGTGATTGCTAAATATGGAGTGGTAGCTTGTTTTAGCGCCAATGCAATTTCTTACTTACCATTTTTTCTATCGCTATATTTTATTTATCCTCGAAAAATTAAAATCGAAAATGCAGCGAAAGCATTGCCCACAAAACCATTAGAGCATTTCAAAGAATTTAAACAAGTGCTTCAAAATTCAAAAATTCGATTACCACTTTTCACTTCATTCATCAACGGTTTGTTTTGTGCGCCATTAATTACTTTCTGTTCGGTGTTGGTAAAAAATAATTTTCATGCGCAAGTTGGAAGTTTTGGCGGAGCGATGGCAGCCTTTGGTATGGGTGGTTTGCTAGGTGCTACTAGTTCATTTATTCCTTTGCCAAAATCATTTACACGAAATAAATTCTCCAACACAGTAGCCATATTTTTAGGCATGATTGTTATTGCCATCGCTTTCAATCGTTCACTTTTGTTGTTGTATATTTTGTTAGTAATTGCAGGTGCAATGCTGACTACAAGCAATATTGGTGTAAATACTTTTTTGCAACAAAATGCCAACAATTCCATTCGTGGTAGAATTGTGAGTTTATATCAATTGGCATTAGCTGGCGGAATTTCGATGGGTGCTTTGCTGACTGGTTTTACTGTTTCGCAGTTTAGTATAGAAACTGCTTTCCTCATCAATGGTTCTATGGCTGTGGCTTTGCAGAGTTTTGTTTTATGGTTTCAATTTAAAATTCCAACAGAACAAATTAAACAAGAGTAGCAATTCTGCAACTTAATTAAAAAGTTGTGTAACGATTTTTGTTACCGCTCTCTCAACTTTGTAGCACATTTTTTTGTTTACATAAAAAGCAAACCATGAAAATATTTTTAGTCGCAAGTCTTATCGTAATTGGTTTAATAATAGTTTTTCAAATTTACATTGCCATGGCAACCAACAAAACGAATACACAACCTTACAAAGTAATTAGAAAAGAAAAAGATTTTGAAATCAGATTGTATCCTGCTGTTACAATGGCTACGATTAAGTCTTCAGCCAAGACCTATCGTGAATTAAGTGGTTCGGGTTTTAGAAAATTGGCTGGTTATATTTTTGGGGGAAATGCAACCAATGAAAAAATTGCGATGACAGCGCCTGTACACATGGACATCAACGATTCTTCTTCTTCCATGAGTTTTGTAATGCCTGAAAATTATAACGAGAAAAATTTACCCCGACCAAATGATGCGAATGTGATTATAAAAACCACAACTGATGAAACGGTTGCTGTAATTCAATTTGGCGGTTTTGCTTCGGATAAAGTGATTAAATATTATGCGGCAAAATTGAGAACGCAACTAAAATTATATTCCATTTCTTACAGTGGAAATTTTCGCTACTTAGGCTACAATCCGCCGTACCAGCTATTTGGCAGAAAGAATGAAGTGATTGTAAATGTGAGTTGGGATGGAATGAAATAATTTATGAAGAGGAATGCGTGAATGATGTAACACTTTTGAAAAGTTGTGTAACCCACACTCATTCAGCTATTCACAATTTTGCTGTGCAACAATTTCGTTGCAAATAAACATCCTACAGCATGAAAAAAATTGCAAAACCAATTGCTAAAAAGCCTTTATCCAAAGTAGTGATTGAAAGTGAAAAGCATGATTTAAAGCCGCAGCCTAAAGGCGAAGGCGTAAAATTAATTGGTGCGCCCGATGCGTTTATCAACTTATTAATAAGGGATAAAGCGGAAAGAAAAAACGTGATTAATGAAATTGATAACGAAGGACCAAAGCACAAACAAATCATGAATGCTTTGTTGGCACAACGGTTATTGAAATTAATAAAAACTATTGAAACCTTTCACCACACTAAGTTTGCATTGCAAGAAGGTTTTGAAATGAAGACTAATCGAGCTGGCGAAAACCATGTATTGCCGATTACTTTGCCGATTCATTTAGAAGGAAAATTTGATAAAAATAGTATCGCCGAATCTATCGAACATGCGCCTGAACATGAAGCATTGGCTTACGCCATGAATTTGCAAGTGATTGAATGGGCAATTAAAACAATGACTGTAAAATAATTTTGAATTGCAAAAGTGTGAATCCTGCAATTCTTTTCAAAAGTTCTGTAACGCCTACACATACAAGCCTTCGCACCTTTGCATCGCAACAATTTCGTTGCAAATAAAAACATTTAGAAATGAAAAATAATTCAGACTTACAAAAAGATGTGCAAGATGCCATCAAATGGGAACCCTTGTTGAATGCTGCCGAAATTGGTGTTACAGCCAAAGATGGCATTGTTACTTTAACAGGAACAGTTGACAGCTATGCAAAAAAATTGGAAGCAGAAACTGCTGCAAAAAATGTTGCTGGCGTTACTGCGGTAGTTGAAAAAATCGAAATCAAATTTGCTAACTCATGGAGCAAAACTGACAATGAAGTAGCTGCCGAAGTGGTAAGCGCTTTGAAATGGAATTGGCAAGTGCCCAACGATTGCGTAAAAGTAAAAGTTGAAACTGGTTGGGTTACGTTGGATGGTGAATTGCCTTGGAACTATCAAAGTGATGCAGCGAAAGAAGCTGTAAGATTTTTGAATGGTGTGAAAGGTGTAACCAACAACATCAAAATCAAATCAGAATCGAAAGATGAGATTGAAAAAGCTGATGTAGAAGCCGCCTTGAACCGCAACTGGACATTGAGTTTACGTGATATTAAAGTGAAAGCACACGGTACTAAAATCACATTAACTGGTTCGGTAAATTCATGGTTTGAAAAAGAAGAAGCTGCAAGAATTGCTTGGAATACTCCAGGTGTTTGGACAGTTGAAAACAATTTAATTGTGAGCTACGAATACGAATTAGTAGACTAATTTTTTACAGAAAAACGAGCGGCAATTGTCACTCGTTTTTTTATTTAACAACAAAACAAAATCATGAAAAAGAAAACAAACAAAGCCTTGAAAGCCAAACTGGTATTAGCAATAAAAAATGTGTTGAAAGAAAACGAATCAAAACTTTCATCAAAGATTGAAAAGGCAATAAAAAAATCAATCAAGAAAATTGTAAAGAAAACTGACAAGAAAAAAGCAACAGTTGCGAAAAAATAAATTATCAATTCACTTTTAAAAACAAACAATCATGTTTTACGAAAATTATTATTGGGGAATGAATTTCATTTGGTGGTTCTTATGGATTGGGCTACTGTTCTGGATTTTCGCCACACCTTATGAGGTTCCATTTCAACGAAAAAGAAAAAATTCACCTTTAGATATTTTGCAAAAACGATTTGCAACTGGTGAAATAAAATTGGATGAATACACAGAAAAGAAAAGAATTTTGGAAAACGATTTTTCAAAATAAATCTTAACATCTATCAACAAAATTACCATGAAAATAATCGAAGCTTTACAATGGCGCTATGCCACCAAACGGATGAACAACACAAAAATTCCGCAAGAAAAATTAGAAACAATTTTAGATGCTATTGCGTTAGCTCCTTCCTCTATTGGATTACAGCCTTATACCATTTTTGTAATTGAAGATAAAGAGTTGTTGCAAAAAATAAAACCTATTGCCAGCAATCAAACAGTGATTACAGAATGTTCGGCATTGCTGGTGTTTGCGGCTTGGGAAAATTTGACTGAAGAAAAATTAGTGGAGTATTTGAAATTGATAAAATCAGTTAGAACTGTAAGTGAAGCCGAAGAGCAAAAGATGAAAAGTTATGTAATGCCACAATTGAAAAATCCAGCCGAACAAAATTTTGTTTGGAATTGCAAACAAGCTTATATCGCTTTGGGTATAGGTTTGGCGGCTGCGGCATTGGAACATATTGATAGCACACCGATGGAAGGTTTTGATAAAACTCAATTAGATGAATTGTTAGAGTTAAAGAAGCATGGATTACGCAGCCAAGTTTTATTGACATTAGGAAACAGAGATGAAGCAAACGACACTTTGATAAAAGAAAAAAAAGTGAGAAGAGAAAAAGAGAAATTGTTTATACGATTGGCTTAGAAAAAGATGCCAATTTCATTACAAATAATTTGGTTGTTCTTGTTGTCATTGCCCATTGCATGAGTTGCTTGGACGGT
>CAIQHW010000169.1 GCA_903871715.1 uncultured bacterium | reverse complement strand
ATTAATTAATAATTGATAATTGGTTTCAGTGGTGGCTGCCATCAAAACAAAAATTTAGAAAATCAAGAACTGATTTTGTGCGGTGGGCTTTGAGCAAGCGAAATCAATATGAGTTAGCACCATAAGCTAAAAAATGTTTCCAACAGCAAAATAGCAAGCATGATTTCGCAGCAAAAAAATCAGGGCGTAGCATTTTCAAATTTTGGTTTTGGAGGCTTGATTTTTTGTTTCTTTTTTATCAAGAAAAAAGAAAAACAAAAGGGCTAATGGTTTTAAAATTAATCTTGCCCATTCGTTTTAATCCTTAAATTTGTATTTCATTCTCTGCCGAGGTTCGTGTACTCACGAAACTCCATAATTTTAAACTGTTTTATGTTCTTTTTTGTCTTGAAACAAAAAGAACCAAAAAATTCAAGGCTGTTTTATTTTCTTTTGGCTTGAACCAAAAGAAACAAAAGTTCAAGCCTGATTAAAAATTGCTAAAAAAAATCGCCCACGCTCGAAGAAAAAAACTTGTCAGCCGAATGGAGTTGGAGAACAATAGTAGATTTTGTGGCGGCTGACTTCAAACAGTTTTTCTTCTGTTGGCTCTGCGCTCGATTTTTTTATTAACGCAATTTTTAAAAGGGCATTCAAAGGCTACTTTCATTTTTAATTATTAATTAGTAATTGATAATTGCTTTTCAGTGGTGGCTGACTTCAAACAGTTTTGCTTGCAAATACAGCCCAACTGTTTTAAAAAATCTTAACGCCGATTTTTATCATGCCGTTCAAATGCAGCCCCATGCTGGCGCAAGTTTGCAGCATTGATTTGTGTGGTGGGGAACTTGTGCCAAAATGTTTCAGGCACAAGTCGGCAATGCTCAAATCCTCTCCTTCAGACTTGCGCCAGCGGCGCCGTTCAAATGCAGCCCAGTTGCTAATTAATAATTGAAAATTAATCCTTAAATTTGTATTTCATTCCTAATTACTAATTGCTCATTATTAATTGTAAAAATGAATTGGCAAGCTAAACCCTTACTGCACAAAGGCGCACAGCGCATAGCCGTGTATTTTGAAAACACCGCTGCGCTTAATGCTCGAATAAAAAAACTGCCCGATGCCCAATGGAGCAACACTTTAAAGGCATGGCACATTCCTGATAATGCAGAAAACAGAACTAAATTTAAAATTGCTCAATGGCTCGATGGCTCAATTTCTCAATTAAAACAGTCAGCAGGAGTCAGTCATCAGTCGTCAGAAAATGCAGTAACATCAAGCCCTGCCGCAATTCCCCCTTCAAAGGGGGGTAGGGGGATGTTAGAACAGCCAATAGCAAAACTGTCAGCAGTTGGCAGTAATCAGTCATCAGCAAATACAAAACCACTGATTACTGATAACCGAATACTGATTACTGATAGCCGATTACCAACTATTGCTCTCGAAAAAATTGAACGCTTTAAACAATGGATGCGCAGCAAACGCTATAGCGAATCAACCATCACCACTTATACCGAATGCTTAAAAGTGTTTTTGAATTTTTACAAACACAAGCCTATTGCTGAAATAACGAACAACGATTTGATTGTTTTCAATAATGAATACATCATTGCCAACAAACTATCGGCATCGTTTCAAAACCAAATTGTAAATGGCATCAAACTTTTTTTTGCAAAAATTGAACATGCAAAATTGAATCCCGATTT
>CAIQHW010000168.1 GCA_903871715.1 uncultured bacterium | reverse complement strand
GGGTCGCTCATCGAATGACCTTTGTAGCGATACGTTTTTATTTCTAAAAAAGTTGGGCCATCACCTTTTCTGGCTCGTTCCACAGCCAAGTCCATGGCTTCGTGCACGGCTTCTGGATTCATGCCATCCACTTGCGCCGAAGGCATATCATAAGCCAATCCTAATTTCACAATATCGGTTACATTGCTGGTTCTTTCCACCGAAGTGCCCATTGCGTATTCATTATTTTCTACAATAAAAATCACGGGCAATTTCCAAAGCATAGCCAAATTATACACTTCATGCAAAATGCCTTGACGGGCTGCGCCATCGCCAAACATGGTTACACAAACATTATCAGTGCCTTTATATTTTTCGGCAAATGCAATACCAGTACCAGTGCCTATTTGTGCACCTACAATACCATGACCACCAAAAAATTTATGTTCGGCAGAAAAGAAGTGCATACTACCGCCCTTGCCCTTACTACATCCTGTGGCTTTGCCAAATAATTCAGCCATACAAGCATTGGCAGTGATACCTTTTGCCAGTGCTAAAGCATGGTCACGATAGGCAGTAATGATGCCATCTTCGGGGCGGATAACGCTCATAATGCCTGCTGCTACTGCTTCCTGCCCAATGTATAAATGGCAAAAGCCTCTGATTTTTTGCAATCCATACAACTGCCCAGCTTTTTCTTCAAACTTGCGCATGCGCTGCATCAGCTCGTACCAATATAAGTATGTTTCTTTGTTGATTTTCAAAGTAGCCATAGCCATCTCAATTTTTGAGAACCGCAAATGTAGTGATAAAAATTGTTTTAGGAAAAAAATAGAACCGGAATTTGAGCTGACAATTTCAGGTAAGCAATTTAGAAAAAAATGAACTCATTCTGCGCTAATTTTGTTTTAGAAAAATAAAAAAATGATTCGCATGAATATCGCTGCCATCAAACAAGTAATGGATTCTATTTCGCCTTTAAATGCTGAATGTTGGGAAGATTTTACTGCATTTTTCACTATTAGAAATGTGAAAAAAGGCGAAATAATTTTAGACCAAAACGAAATTTGCAAACACGTTTATTTTGTCAATAGCGGTTTGATGCGCTGCTATTATTTCTCACCTGAAGGCAGAGAAATTACTGGTGAGTTTTTTGAGGAAAATCGTTTCCTAACTGATTATTTTAGTTTTTCTACGCAAAAGCCTTCTACTACTTTGTTTCAGGCTTTGGAAGAATGTGAATTGATTTCAATTCCCCGACCAGCTGTTTATTTGATGTACGATAAATACCATGCTGGCGAACGCTTTGGAAGATTAATTGCCGAAAGAAGTTACATCGAATTGATGGATTCAATTCTTGCAGATAAAACGATGAACCCCGAACAACGCTATAAAAAATTAATCAGTGAAAGACCAGAATTGTTGGAACGAGTTTCATTAAATATGATTGCATCTTTCCTTCGCATCACACCCGAGCATTTGAGCCGCATTCGCAAAAAAATGGCAACAGCCAAAGTTGCTAAAAAGCAAAAAATAAAATTAAAAGTGGCTTAATGCAAAACATCGTTTTCTTCGATGGGGTTTGCAATCTGTGCAATAGTTCAGTAGATTTTTTAATTAAAATTGACAAAAAGAAAACACTAAAATTTGCTTCCCTGCAATCTGATTTTGCGAAAGACATACTGAAACCATTTCAACACGAACTGCGAAACATTAACAGTATTGTGTTCTACAACTATGGAAAAACATACACCGAAGCAGATGCAGTAATAGAAATTTTAAAAACTATCGGTGGATTTTGGAAATTCATCGCTCTCATTTTTCAAATCATTCCGAAATACATCATGGGGAAGAAGATGTAGGAAATGGTCCTACGGTAGGATTAGGAATCATTTCCGCAGAATACAGTGATCGTATGAAACAAAACAAAGATTGGAAAGGTGAATTG
>CAIQHW010000167.1 GCA_903871715.1 uncultured bacterium | reverse complement strand
TGCTCTTGGCTTTTTCAGCAGCTTCTTCCGATTTATTTAATTGATTGATTACTTCTTCAATTTGTTCAACGCCCAGCATTTTCGCCAATATTTTATGTGTTTTGCTATCTATAATAAACATTTTTGGAGTAGCATATACATCAAACATGTCTTTGAAATCGTAGTAATTATTGGCATCGCGAAGGTTATACCAATCCATTGGATGGTCAATCAAATATTTTTTCCAACGTTTCATTTCGGGGTCGTCTTTCACATTCAATCGTTCTTCAGTAATGGTGATTACACTTAAATTATTTTGCTCTTTTAATTTTTCATACACTTTATACAACTCGGGTGTTTCTTTTTGGCAATGACCGCAGTTGCTATTCCAGAACCATAAAATGGTGTATTTATTTTTTGCCATCAAGTCGTAAACGTAGTAACTGCGCAGGCTGCTGTCCTCTAGAATCATGTTTGGAATCGTTGCCCCGATTTTAATTTTTGCTAAATGCTCTGCTCGTTCGCAAATCTTTTTCAGCTTGGCAGAGTCAATCCAAAATGCTTCGCCTTTGCAATAATAATTTTGAGCCACATGCACAAACACAGCCTCCATGCCCATAATTTTCGATTGCTCGTAAGTGTTTGCCAAATACCAAACCATCCACTTAAACATTTCTTTATTTGCTCGTGCTTTGTTAATTAATACATCGGTTGAAACACTTATAGAATCAGGATGTTGCGGCGTTAATTGATTTAAATACTTATCAATTTTTGCATGAAAAATTGGTGTATACAATAATCTTTCATCGCTAAAATCAAAATTATCGAAGTAATGATTTTTGAAGTAATAATAACTTTGTGGCTGCACCAAACCCTTTGGCACTGTGGGTTCGGGCATGGCTTTGAAAACAGTTGATAATAATGCTTTTGGATATTTTACGATAAAATTTCGGCGATAAGCATTGATTAATGAATCAGTTTTTTGCATATCCATAGCCACTTTCATCGAATCGGATTTTGTTTTTTGAACTCGATATTTTGCATTTAATTGTTCCATTTCCATTCCTTTTTTGGAAGTGAAAGTGAGATAATCTAAAAACAAGCGATTGTCTTCCGAGCCTTTTACTTTCATGTGTGAAACAAAATCAGTGGTATCGGTTTCAATTTCAAAATTTTGATTTTCGCCAATCATGATTTCAAAATATTTCATCGACGGCAACACTACTAAATAAATACCTTGATGCAATTTTTCTTTGCCCTGAAATACAATAGGTTCACCATTTCCAGAAAGTTTGCAAGTGTCTTTGATATATTTTTTATCGCCATAATAATTTGCCAAGTAGCAAGTTTTTTCTTTGTAATCTTTTATTTTAACCACAATGTGATAACCGCCATCAGCAGCAGCAAAAAGAGTTTTGGATAAAAAAGAAAAAACAAAAATTAGAGTGGTAAGATTTTTTTGATAACGCATAGTTTTTGAAATATTTTATTTTAGGCAAAATTATAGCGTTGCAAATTATAAACAAATGCTTAACATGCTTTTAACAACGGATTATTTGTAAAATAATTCTTAAAATTTAACGTAATATAAATACTTTCGCAACTTAATACTTTTATCAAATGAATTTTAGCAAACCTCTACAACTTACAACCATTGCGGCTTTCATCACTTTCAATACTTTTGCTGGCAATTATGAAAATGCTTGGAAAGCATTTAATAACAACCAACGCACCGAAGCCAAAGCATTATTTCAACAAGCCACCAAAGAAGAACCCAACAAGGCAAATGCTTGGCTGGGCTTGATGTTGACACAATGGACAACCAATAAAAACGATAGTGCTTTTCAATCCTTTACCGAGTTTTATAAAATTTCTGAAAACCCATTTCCTTATTTATATGCGTATTGGAGTATGCCATTTATGTTTATTGATAGAACAAATTTGAAAGAAGAAAAAGTAAAATTCTTGAATCAAATTATTGCCGACCCAAGAGCACATGGAACGCTGAAAGCTATGGCGCACAACGCTTTGGGACATCATTATGAAAGCATCAACAAATTTAAAGAACGCGATAATGAGTATAGCAAAATTGGCAGCATTGATAATTGGCAAGTGTTGGGAACATTCGACAATATTAGTGGCAGCGGCTTTACAAAAGATTGGGGCGCATTAAAAAACAACAAGGCTGATGCTGTTTTTAAAAATAAAGTAAATGCCGATGTGCAATGGTTTGCGCCGCCATTTCAACGCATTGATAGATGGTTTTATTTCGATTATTATTTCAACATCAACAACAGTGTGATGTATGCGCAAACGTATGTATACAGCGCAGTGGAGCAAGAAGTAACACTTCGAGCTGGTTGCAGCGGTTCGATGAAAATATGGGTAAATGATTTCAATATTTTATCGGAAGCCACAGAGCGAAATTGCGATATGGATATTTACAATCAGAAAATAAAATTGAGCAAAGGCTACAACAGATTTTTGGTGCAGATTGGCGAAAGCGAAACCAATGCTGCCAACTTTTTAATTCGACTCACAGATGAAAATGGTAATCCGATTACAGGTATTAATTCTTCCAACAAAATGCAGGAATATGCGGTGGCAAAGGATTACAAAGTAAATTCGGAAGCTTTATTTGCCGAAGATTTTTTTGAAAAAAAATTAAAAACAAACTCGGATGATTTGTTGTCGATGCTTTTATACGCCGATGCTTTGATGCGAAATGACAAAGTTTACGAAGCACGAAAAGTGTTGAAACATGCCAAAGAAATAGCACCAGCAAGCACTTTGGTGAGCCATAGAATGATTGAAGCATTTGCACGAGATAAAAATCAAACCGATTTAACCAAAGAACAAGAACGAGTAAAAAAGACCGACCCACAGTCTGTAACCGCATTTCAGCTGTTTATGGAAGAGGCAAATAACCGAGAAGATTATGATGAGGCTTCAAAAATTTTAGAAAAAATCAAAAGCATTTATGGCGAAGATGACATGACCGAAGGTTATCAGTTGGGCTTGTATGCCAGCAAAAAACAAATTCCTGAATTGATGCAATATGGCAAAGAGTTGTATGAAAAACATCCCGACAATGAGCAGTTGATGAATTTGGTGTACAACATCGAAATGAATAAATCGAAAGATGAAAACAAGGCGAATAAAATTGTAAAAGATTTTTGCAAAAAATATTACGATGAAGCGGCGCAAAAAATGTTGTTGCAACATTTGTTTTCGAGTGGTAATAAAAAAGAAGCGTTGGAGTTGATGGAAAAAAGAGTGGATAATTTTCCTTACGGAATTGGCTTCTACAGCCAACTTTCGGATGTAAACTATGAATTGCAAAATTACGAAGAGGCTTTAAAATGGAATGATAAAACGCTGCAATTTGCGCCATACATCGGAGCGTATTATGCCGACAGAGGAAAGATTTTGGAGGCGATGAATAAAAAAGAAAATGCCGAAAGTGCTTATCAAAAAGCGATTGTGTATACACCAACGGATTATGATTCACGAGCTGCTTTGCGAAAATTGCAAGGACAAAAAGATTTGTTTGAAAACTTTGCAACCATTGATGCGTATGACTTGTATAAAAATTCGCCATCGGCAAAAGATTATCCTGATGATAACAGCATCATTTTATTAAACGAAACCAAGCGCATTATTTATCCCGAAGCAGCATCCGAACAAAAAGAAGAATTGCTGGTAAAAGTGTTTAATCAATCGGGCATTGAAAGCTGGAAAGAATATCATATTGGCTACAACCCTTATTCGCAAAGGCTTGTATTGGATAAAGCCGAATTATTAAAACCCGATGGCAACAGAGTAAAAGCCGAAGCAAACGAAGGTACTGTGGTGTTTACTAACCTCGAAGCTGGCGATGCTATTCATGTTTCGTACAAAATTGAAAGTTATGCACCGGGTGCTTTGTCGCAATATTTTTGGGACCAATTTCATTTTCAATACACCATTCCTTCCAAAAAATCGCGTTATAGTATTTTAGTTCCCGATGGAAAAGATTTCAAATTTGAAATGTTGAATGGCGATTTAAAGCCCACGATAAAAAATTTGGATGGCATGAAATTGTACATTTGGGAAATGGAAAATTTGGCCGCCGTAAAAACCGAAAGTTATATGCCACAGTTGGTGGATGTAGCACCAACGCTCGATTTATCGAGCATTCCCGATTGGAAATTTATGAGCAATTGGTACAGCGATTTATCATCATCAAAAGCCAAACAAGATTTTGAAGTGAAAGCGGTGGTGGCAGAATTATTAAAAGATAAAACCACAATTAGCGGTTTAGAAAAAGCAAACCTGATTTACAACTACATCGCTTCCAACGTGGCTTACAGCAATGTGCCGTTTATGCACGGTGCCATCATTCCGCAAAAAGCAGCACGAACATTAGCCACTAAATTGGGCGATTGTAAAGATGTATCCACCTTGTTTGTAGCTATGTGCAAAGAAGCTGGATTGAAAGCCAATTTAATTTTGGTAGACACTAGAAGCAATGGCGAAAAGCATTTGCATTTGCCTTCGATGGATTTTAATCATTGCATTTCGTTGTTAAATGTGGGCGATAAAAAATATTACATCGAGCTCACCGACCAACGATTGGCATTTGCCAATTTGCCTTTGGAAGATGTGAAAGCCAACAGTTTGTTTATACCACGAGAAGGCGACGAAGCCGCCACAGCATTGAATAAAATTGATTTGCCCACCATAATTTTTAACAGAATTGAGCGCAATGTGAAAATAAAATTTGATGGCAATGACATGACTTTTGTTCGCTCCATCATCCGCTGGGGCGCAATGGCAGCGGCTTTACGAGCCGACTATGCCGATATGGGCAAAGAAGAACGTGAAAGATTATTGCTGCACAATATTTCGAGCGACTTCAACACCGCCACCAAGCTCAATTACGTGGCTTTTGGTGATTTGAAAAAATTGCAAGACACGGCGCAAATGGAATATTCTGTAACCGTTAAAAAAGCGATAAATGAAGTGGCTGGTTTAAAAATTATTAAACTGCCATGGACAGATGCAATTCAATCATTGGATTTTGTGGCTTTGGAAAAAAGAAATTATCCATTTGAAATGTGGGAATTTATGACCATCAAAAATAATGTAGAAAAAATAACGGTCGAATTGCCTGCTGGTACTGCATTGCAAGAAAAACCTGCATCTGTAAATTTAAGTTGCGCTGTGGCAGAATATCATTTGAATTATGATTTGAATTCGGCAGGAAAAATTATCGCCACTCGTGAATTTAAAATTGTAGGCGATGAATTGAAACCTACTGATTACGCTACTTTCAAAGATTTTTTCAATAAAGTAGCCGAAGCCGATACGAAGCAAATTGCATTTAAATAACACTCCAAAGTTTAGCAAACTATATTACTTTTGAAAGAATAAAAAAAGCGATGATGGGTATCGAAGAAATTTTAAAAGCTTGTGCTTATCACGAAAGCGGCAGAATTGTATTTACTTATAAATGCGCTTATGGTTGCGATGGGGTAGAGTTGTCGGAAATAGATTCGGGCATGGGTATATCGAAATTAAATGGTTATCACGATTCAGAATTTATTCAAGCTATTTTTAGCAATAATCAAACTATCATCAAAAACTTTACAGACGAAGTGATAGAAGTGGCTAAAAAGCTGATGAAAATTTATTGCGCTGGTTCGTGCGTTGAAAATTATTATCAAAATAATTTGAGCAAAAGTGGGATGACTGAAATTGAAATTGCTGGGCAGGATGCCAAAAATATTGAGTTGTTGCAACATTTTTTGAAACAACAAATATCTAATCACCCTGATGATTATCCATCGAAAATAATGTTGCAAATTTTTGATGAAATAGTCACCGAAAAAATGTGGAAGCCGATTGAAACTTTAGCCGAGCGAATAATTAAAGCGGAAGACAAAAAATTGAATCGCTTTTACATTGAAGATGCATTGATGATGGCAGGATTTAGAATGAATAAGAAAATCATCAAATCGGCAATTGCGGTGAGAGAAGAAGAAAATAAAAAGGTGCAAAACCAAGCATCATCAAGCATTGATGAAACAATTGAAAATAATCAACTGTTAGATGAAGCACTGATTGATTTTTTGAAATTGGTAAAAAAAGATTGGCAACAGGAAGAATTAACCGCATCTATCAGCCATATGAAAATGCTGTTTAAAAGATTTGGATAAGTTGATGTACGAAAAACCTCAAAATATTCTTAATCAATATTGGTAGATATTTTGGGTTGATAAGTAATGTTAGGCTCAAATTTTTCTTTTACAATTTCTGTTTTAAAAAACCATTTTTGAAAAACTAAAATGGCAATTACACCAATGGTAATTGATGAATCGGCTAAATTAAAAACAGGGTCGAAAAACGAAACAAATTGTCCTCCCCAAATTGGCATCCATTTAGGCAAAATGCCTTCCCATAAAGGAAACCAAATCATATCTACTACCTTACCATGCAGCAAGGGTGCATAGCCACCATCCTTTGGAAATAAAGTTGCCAACGAGCAAACACCACTTTCAGAAAATATTTTTCCATAAAAAACGCTATCCAAAATATTGCCCAATGCGCCTGCTAAAATCAAACTCATACAAATGATAAAGCCAGTGTGTTGCTTATCTCTAATTAGTTTGCGAACATATAAACCGATAAAACTAACCGCAACAATGCGAAACAAAGTGAGAATTAATTTTCCAAAACTGCCACCCAATTTTAAACCAAACGCCATGCCTTCATTGTCAATAAAATGAAACCGAAACC
>CAIQHW010000166.1 GCA_903871715.1 uncultured bacterium | reverse complement strand
TGATGTACACAGCGCAAAAAACTGGCTTGAAACTAAAGTTGATAAATGGTTTACATCAAGGCAGATTTTTGTTGGTAAATGAAAATATGCTGCATGGTACCAATGCCGCCAATCAATGTGTGATGGCTAATTCAGTCGATGAATTTGGTTTGCAAATTGAAAATTTGATGCAAAAAAACTTTACAAAAGAAGATGTAGAAAGTAGAAAAGATTTTTTGAAAGACAACTTCAACAACAAAAAAAATGTGCAGCAACTGATGAAAATAATTTTCGGGTAAGTAATTATTTCACTTGCAAATCAAACAGTTTTTTATTTTCCAAAAAACCTTCTAAATGGTCGCCAATATGCACTGCACCTACACCTTGGGGTGTGCCTGTAAAAATTAAATCGCCTTGCTGTAAGGTAAAAAATTGAGAAATGTAACTGATCATGTAATCGAATTTAAAAATCACATTTGCAGTGTTACCTGTTTGTTTTTGTTCACTATTAATCAATAAATGAAAATTCAAATTTTGCAAATCAGAAAAATTATCGGCAGCCATAAATTCACCAACTACTGCAGAGTTATCAAACGATTTTGCAATTTCCCAAGGCAAGCCTTTTGCTTTACAATCATCTTGCAAATCACGAGCTGTAAAGTCAATACCAACAGTTACTTCGCTGATATAGCGATGTGCAAATTGTGGTTCAATGGCTTTGCCATTTTTACCAATTTTTAAAACAATTTCAGTTTCGTAATGAATGTTGTTACTAAATGATGGCAGAAAAAAATTGTTGTCTTTTAGCAATGCGGTGGCTGGTTTCATAAACACCACAGGTGCTGTGGGTGTGGCATTTCCTAACTCTTTGGCATGCGCCAAATAATTTCTACCGATGCAAAATATTTTCATAAAAATAGTCTTACAATAATCCTTTAATAATCATGGGCATCACGCCAAATGTAAGTATAGCAAGGGTTGCGATGATGAGCAAAAATAAATAAGAAGGGTTTAATGGAATTTTTTCGGTTTCACCTTCGGTTAAATACATGGCTTTTATCACGGCAAAATAATAGTAAAAACTAACAGCAGAGCATAATACAGCTATGATTGCCAACCACAAATGTCCTTGGTCTATCAATCCACTCAACATATAAAATTTACCGAAAAAGCCTGCTGTGAGCGGCATGCCAGCCATTGAACATAAGGCAATTACTAAACAAACTGCTAACAATGGATTGCGTTTTGCCAAGCCATTAAATGCTTCAATTTCATCGCTGCCTGTATGATAATGTACTAATTGTAAAACTGCGAAAGCCACTATTGATGCAGCTCCGTAGCCCGCTACATACAATAATAAATTGCCAGCGGCATCAAAAGAAAAAACGACATACAAAACTGCCATCAACATAAAACCTGCATGAGATATGGATGAATAAGCCAACATTCGTTTAAAGTTATGTTGCCTTGTTGCAATTAAATTGGAAAGAATTAACGTGAGTACAATCATGCCGATTAAGGTGGCACTCCACACACCCGAACTGAATTGAAATGCACCATACATCAAGCGGTAGAATGCGCCAAAACTGGCTAATTTTACAACCGTACTCATGTATGCAGTAGATGGTGTTGGCGCACCTTGATACACATCGGGTGCCCAAAAATGAAATGGTGCTACGCTGGTTTTAAAGCCCATGGCAATGACCATCAACACAATTCCAATTTGATATAAAGGACTAATTTGATTGCCCAAACCCTTGCCCATAGCATGAATGGCGGTGATGTCAAATGTACCTGTGCTGCCATAAACCAATGCCATGCCCATCAACAAAAAGCAAGTGGCAAATGCGCCCATCAAAAAATATTTGAGCGATGCTTCGTTGCTTAGCAAATCTTTTTTTCTAAAACCTGCCATCACATAGCCGCAAATAGAAATGATTTCGATGCCGATAAACAACATCAACAAATTGCTGTAACTAAGCATGATGGCTACTCCTGCCAATGAAAAGAAAAACAGTGCGTAATATTCCGAACGATTTTGCCACTCATCATATTCGTGATGGTCAGTCAATAAAAATATCAAAATAGTGATGGCAATTGAAGTTGCTAAAAGTGCCAGCGACATATTATCGAACGTAATCATGTGAAAATGCGGAATCACAGTATCCCAATTTAAAATAGTAATTGCCCAACCTGCTAACAAGCCTAATAAACCTATCGTTAGCACCCATTCCTTTGCTTTTGCTACCACACCCAAAAACATCATCATGATGCCAAAAATGGTGAGCATAATCATGGGGTTCGATTGTAATTCGGCTAAAAACTCTTTAAACATTATCGATTGAAGCAGCATGTAGAATAGTTTGAAAAATAATCGCCAAAGATAACAGACGATTTTAAATTTTTAAAGGCAGATGAAAAATAGATTTTATAAAAAATGAAAATTAAAACTGCAATTTTTCTTTTTCAAAAAATTAAACGGCTTGATAAATATCAGGCAGGTTTCTGCCATAACCATCATAATCTAAACCATAGCCAACAATAAAATCATTGGGTATTTTAAATCCAATGTAATCCACTGTTATAGAATGCTGTAGAGCATTTGGTTTTTGAATAAGCGATGCAATTTTGATAGATGCTGGTTGATGTTCTTGTAATTGTTGCAACAACGAATGCATTGTATTTCCTGTATCCACAATGTCCTCCACCAAAATAATATGCTTTCCAGCAATGGGTGTATCTAAGCCAATTATTGAGGTAACTTTTCCTGTGGATGAAGTACCTGAATAGGAAGCCACTTTTACAAAAGTGATTTGCGATGGCAAATTAATTTGCTGATATAATTGCGCAGCAAACATGAATGAACCATTCAAAATAGCTATAAACAGTGGTTCTTCGCCTATGTAATCCAAATTTATCTTTTCGCTCAACAATTTTATTTGAGCTTCAATTTCTTGATTCGTCAAATAAATTTTGAACGGTTTATCTTTTACAACAATTTCCATTTCTTGATTTGTCAATATTTAAAATTGTGGCATCAATGGTCGACCATAAGGCATTCCAGACCAAGGAATGGTGGCTGCAATAATT
>CAIQHW010000165.1 GCA_903871715.1 uncultured bacterium | reverse complement strand
GCATTATTGCTCATCACAATTCCGCATTTTTCAACTGGTGTTGAAAGCTGTGAAATCTTATCCAACAATACTTTTGCATAAATGCTTCCACTTGCACCTGTGATGGCTACACCAATTTTTCGGGTTGAATTCATGCATCAAATATCTGCTTTTCAATTTAAAATTGTTTGCAAAAAAAATTTTGACAATTTGCGAAATGGTTTATTTTTGTTGCATCTTTAATTCTAAAAAACATTTACTCAAAATTAAAATGGAAAACAACAACGGAAGCGACAAGCGAATGAATGACAGTGTTTACTCTCAAAAATTTAGAGCAGGGAAACGTCGCACCTATTTTTTTGATGTACGCAGCACCAGAGGAAATGATTATTTCATTACCTTAACTGAAAGTACTAAACGTACTGATGGCAATGGTTTTGATAAACACAAATTGTTTTTGTATAAAGAAGATTTCAACGAATTTTTGAGTTTGCTGAATCAAACTATCGACCATGTAAAAACTGAATTGATGCCTGATTATGATTATGATGAATTTGCAAAACGCCGAGCCGAAGCGCAAAAAGCATGGGAAGAACAAAAATTGAATGGCGGCGAAAATACAGCACCAGTGCACTATTCAACAGTTTCAAAAATTGCTGATGCACCAGAAGAAGATAATCATGAAGATGTAGATAAATGGTAAAGGTTTTATTGGTGGCTGATTTAATAAAATTAAAAGCGAAGCAGTTTTGTTGATGCTTTACTTTTTTTTAATGAATTAATCGTGACGCAACGCATTAATCGGATTAAGTTTGGCGGCTACTCTTGCAGGATAAGTGCCAGCAATTAAACCCACAGCAAAGCAAACAGCCAAGCCTAATAATATCCATTGCCATGGCACAAAAAAAGTGCTACCCATAAAACTGGAAACCATATTACCTACTAAAATGCCAAATATTACACCCAGCAGACCTCCGAGCTGACAAATTAATATAGCTTCACTTAAAAATTGTTGTCTGATAATTTTGTTAGTAGCTCCAATTGCTTTGCTTAAGCCAATTTCACGAGTTCGTTCATTAATACTAACCAACATAATATTCATCAGCCCTATTGCCGCACCAATTAAAGTAACCACTGCAATAAATACACAAGCCCAAGTTACGTATCGTAAATTGCTGATTAATTGATTCGCCAAATCATCGCTGCGCATAATTTCAAAATCATTTTCTTGGTCTAGCGGCGTTTTGCGAACAACACGAAACATGCTTTCCGATTCCGAGGCTGCAGGCTCTAATAATTGATAAGTTTTTACTGCTACTGTAATCACATAAGAACTGTTGCTACTTAAGCTCCAATTGCGTTTGCCGTTGATCAAGGGAATAAAAATATTATTGTCGCTGCTCATAAATTTGCTTGTTCCTTTGCTTGATAAAACACCTAGCACTATATATTTTTTATAGCCAACAGTGATGATTTCATTAACAGCCAAGGTTGGTTTTTTAAATAATCGAGTAGCAACATCCATACCTAAAACCGCCACTGATGCACCTTCGTCAATTTCATGTTTGCTAAAGCCTCTGCCTGCTTGCATTTCATAGCCTGATACTTTTAAGTAAGGCTCATCCACAGCCATCAAACCTATATTGGGATTTGTTTTGTTCGATTCAAATTCTGCGGCTACAATGCTGCTCACTTTTACCGAAACAGCAATCGTGGCAGGAAATTCCAATTGATTTTTGAATTGTTGTGCTTGGTCAAATGTAATAGCTGAAAATTCTTTTGGCTTATGATTATTCCGGCCCATGTGTACTACCATTTCTCTATTTCTAATACTAAAACTGTTAGCGCCCATACTTGTAAAACTATCGCTAATACTGTGTTTCATACCATCTACAGCAGTTAAAATGCCAACCAATGCAGTAATGCCTAAAGCAATAATTATCATGGTTAAAATAGTGCGTAGCTTGTTGGATGCCACACTGCGAAATGCTAATTTTATTTGCTCAATAATATTCATTGTTACACAAAGTAAATAAGTTGAAATTAAATCTTAATCATTTTCTAAGTATTTTTTTGTACTAAAATACCGAAAAACAATTGCCTAAAAAACGACTTTGCGAAGTATAACTTTGATTAAACAAAAACAAACTACTGTATGAAACAAAAACTTTTTCTTTCACTCTATTCTGCTTGGATGCTTAGTGTATATGCGGTTTTAATCGGCATTGCAGTATTCCAATAATTTTTTTGACCAATTTAGTTCATCATTAAAAAGCCCTCTGTATTGAACAGTTGGGCTTTTT
>CAIQHW010000164.1 GCA_903871715.1 uncultured bacterium | reverse complement strand
TTTTCCAATAAATTAATGATTCCATTTTTTCCATTGTTTGAATTGATAACACCAAACTTTGTCATCAACTCCATTCAATTAGCTAAAGCCATGCTGCATATAGCTTTGCACGGCAATGAAAAAAATACGATTGAAAATGTTGAATTAAAAGCATTGGGGAAAATTTGAAAAAATTAAGCAAAAAGAATCCTATATCTTCATAAAGCATGTAGGATCTTGTGTGAAAATTTATTTAAGCTAAATTATTTTTTCATGCTCGAAGTCGCACCATTGCTAATTAAATCAAACATTACGTTGGTGGTTTCAAAAATATAAGCATCTTTTTTCAAAGCCTTAAACCACACTTTTGTTTTGTTGATTTTATTGGTGTCTGCATCTATCAATACTCTATCAGCTTTCGTAGAACTCAAGCTGATAGAGTATTCAGTCTTTCCAATTTCCTCCAATTTTTTTGCACGTTCACGATTTTCTTTTTGTTGCTGCACATATTTTTCAAAATTTAGGCTTGATTTATTTTCATCCATTTGCTTTTTTAATCGCAGTGCATTTTTTTCCACCGAATTAAAATACTCGTTGTTTTTCAATCGTATAGTGCTGATTTTTTTCAAATCATCTACATCATAATTGTTCTTGAATGCTGTGTATTCGGCAGCTGAAATCTGTGTCCACTTCATCGGATGGTCTTCCTTTTTCTCACCATAATCAATGAATTCTAAATTATCTGGTAACACAATATCGCTGCTCACACCTTTTAATTGTGTAGCACCGCCATTTATGCGATAAAACTTTTGGTTCGTCATCTTCAAAGTGCCCAACGGACGGGCATCTGAAGAGGCAGCCAAATTGTACATATCCAAATCATAAAATCTTTGAACGCTTCCTTTGCCAAATGTCGTGGGGCTTCCAATGATGATTCCACGATGATAATCTTGAATGGCAGCCGCCAAAATTTCGGATGCACTGGCACTATATTCATTCACCATAATCGCCAAAGGTCCATCGTACACCAAGTTTGCATCTCGATCATTATACATTTGTGGCAAACCATCGCGGCTTTTTACCAACACCACTGGTCCACTTTTAATAAATAATCCGGCAATATCCACTACATCATTCAGCGAACCACCAGTGTTGTTGCGTAAATCAATGATGATGCCATCCACATTTTCGGCTTTTAATTTTTCCACTTCTTTGCGCATATCGGGCGCACATCTTCTGCCTCCTGCATTATTAAAATCAGCGTAGAATTCAGGTAAATCAATCAATCCAAAGTGTTTGCCCTTAAATTCTATGATGCTACTTTTTGCAAAAGTTTCTTCCATTACCACTACATCACGAGTGATTTCTATTTCTTCCGTATTGCCATCTGCATGTTTTACAAACAAACGAACAACTGTCCCTTTTTTGCCGCGAATGTGCTTCACGGCTTCATCTACACGAACATCTTCCAACGAAAAAAAATCTTTATCATCTTTTTCAGCAGCTTTCAAAATCAAATCTTCTGCTTTCATTTTCCCTTGTTTCCAAGCTGGTCCACCCACCACCAAACTGGCAATTTTTATGAAGCCGTCTTTTTCTTGAAGCGTCGCGCCAATGCCTTCCAACCTGCCACTCATGCGGATGTCAAAGTTTTCTTTATCTTTTGGTGGAAAGAAATCGGTGTGTGGGTCCAAGCAACTGCAAATAGTATTTACATACAACGAAAAGTAATCGTCGTCTTCGGTTTTATCTAATCTTTCAAACACATCATTATTCGATTTTAAAATCTTTTTTGTGGCATCATCTTCCAACTCGGCAAAGGTTTTTATTTTCTTTAAAGAAGTGTCTTTCTTTTCAATTTGCTTGTCTTGCGTTTCTTTCAATTCAAAAACTCGTGTCATAACTTGATACTTCAAAGCCTTACGCCATGAGTCTTTTAGCTCATCCATATTTTTAGCATACACCAATTTTTTGCCGTCTAAAATAATTTCTTCGTTGATGGTTAAATCAAATGGCTGTGCTAAAATTTGCTTGTAAAATCCTTCCACATCGTGTACTCGTTGTTTAAAAATTTTCATCACCGCTTCATAAAACTCTGTAGATGGATTATTGATTTCATCATCAATTTGCGTCTTGTATTTTTTCAATTCATCCATGTCTGATTGCAAAAAGAATTTCTTGTTGTAATCCATTCGTTGCAAATACAAATTGAATACATCGGTCGAAAAATCATCATCAAAATTTCGAGGTTGAAAATGATCGGCTTTTACACATTCAGCCACCGCCGAAATGATGGCTTTTTGTTTTACAGGATTTTGTTTTTCAGCAGCATAGCCAAAGCCAAACGCAATGGTGATAAGCACTGCCATGCCCCACGAAACGAAATTTATTCATAACAACTTGTTTTATAAAATGGAGATTTAATGGGTTGCAACTTACAAAATTAAGCAGCCGCTTCGCAAATTATTTATCGCAAACAAAATGTGAATTGTATTTTCAGCAATCACCAACATTCTGATTTAATTTGCGGTTCTAAATTACGCAAATGACTTTCTTCCGCTTGTTGTTATCGCCTTTTGCACTGCTCTACGCCTGCATTGTAGCGGTTAGAAATTTTTTGTATCGCACAAAAATTTATGGTTCTATTCGCTACGATTTTCCAGTAATTTGCGTGGGAAACCTTAGTGCTGGCGGCACAGGCAAAACACCCCATGTAGAATATTTGATTCGATTATTGCAACAAAACAATTTAGTTCCTGCCACATTAAGCCGAGGCTACAAAAGAAAAACTGCTGGCTTCGTTTTCGCCACTGCCGCTTCAACAGCTGATGACATTGGCGATGAGCCGTTGCAATATTTTTCAAAATTTCAAAATATTTCTGTAGCAGTGGCAGAAAATAGAGTGATGGGCATTGCCGTTTTGTTGGCACATGCACTACAAACTGATGTGGTTTTGTTGGATGATGCTTTTCAGCATCGGGCTGTGGAAGCAGGTTTCAACCTCTTAATTACGCGTTATGATGCTTTATTTACCCAAGATTATTTGATGCCAATGGGTTTGCTTCGCGAATTCAGAAGCGGCGCAAATCGAGCGCAGGCAATAGTTGTAAGCAAATGCCCCGATTTTATTTCTTCGGAAGAAAAAAATAAAATCGCTGCAAACATTCATCAATACTGCGATGCGCCAATTTTTTTTAGCAGAATAAAATATGGAACTGTATTTAATTTTTTTGGAGAAACAAATTTCGATGCTCAAAAAGAAATTGTTTTTATTAGCGGCATTGCCGACAACACCGTGCCTGAAAAATATTTAAAAACCATTTCGCCAAAAGTTGCCATCGTTTCTTTTGCCGACCATCATCGCTATTACACCACCGATTTAGAAATGATTTATCGAACCATTAATAATGAAAAAAGAAATTGGAATGAATTTAATTTAGTAACTACCGAAAAAGATGCCATGCGCTTAAAGCCTTTTCAGCATTGGTTTGCAGCTAAAAATTTATCCCTATTTGTGTTGCCCATCGAAATAGAATTTGAGAAAAACGACAAAGAAAAATTAAATGAAATGATTTTAAATTTTGTAAAAACAGAATAATTATTTCTTAGAAGAATAGAGTTTTTAACGTAGCATTTTTAAAATCCCAACAGCTACTTTGCCATTCATTTATAATCTCAAAAACTGTATTAAAATGTTGATTGAACAAAAAATTTGGACTTCAAAATCTTCAGCTTGGAAAATTCTTAAATCATTTTCATCGCCTGCAAAAGCTCATTTGGTAATGGTTTTTGGCAGTACTAAAATTTTTAAGAATGAAATGTTGATGAGCGAAGTAAAAGCATTTTATCCTGATGCCATTTTTATTGGTTGCTCTACTTCGGGCGAAATTGCAACAGCTTTTATCGAAGATGAAAGCGTTGTTTGCACTGCTATTCATTTTGAAAAATCAACCGTAAAAACCACTTGTGTGGCGGTTGATTCATCTACCGAAAGTGTTAAAGCTGGTGAACAATTGATGTCGCAAATTCCAACAGAAAATCTAAAACACATTTTTGTTTTGAGCGAAGGATTAAATATTAATGGAACTAAATTGGTAGAAGGCATGCAGAATAAATTGCCACCAAGTGTTAATGTTACTGGTGGTTTGGCAGGTGATGGTGCCAATTTTCAAGAAACATTTTTATTGTCGGAAAAAGGCGTGGGCAAAAATAAAATTGTGGCAGTAGGCATTTATGGAAATGATTTTAAAGTAGGTTATGGTTCGTTTGGCGGTTGGGATATTTTTGGTGTAGAAAGGTTGGTTACAAAATCTGAATCGAATGTGCTTTTTGAAATTGATAATTCACCAGCACTAAGTTTATACAAATCATTTTTGGGCGAACAATCAGCACAGTTGCCGTCTTCAGGCTTATTGTTTCCTTTGAGCGTGCGTACGCAAAGCAGCGAAGAACCAGTGGTTCGAACTATTTTAGCCATAGATGAAGCCAATCAAAGTTTAACTTTTGCAGGCGATATTCCCGAAGGAAGCTATGTAAAATTAATGAAGGCAAATGTTGACCATTTGGTAGATGGAGCCAACACGGCAGCAAAAAGAGCGAAAGAAACTTTGGGCATTGCCGAGCCAGAGTTGGCTATTTTAGTGAGTTGTGTGGGTAGAAAATTGGTGATGAAACAAATGGCGGAAGAAGAAATTGAAGCCGTGCAAGAAGTGTTGGGCGATGCCACGATAACAGGATTTTATTCCTATGGCGAAATTGCTCCGTTTGCAAAAGGCGGCAAATGTTCGTTGCATAATCAAACTATGACTGTAACTGTATTTAGCGAAAAATAATTTTCAAAAATTCGTTGATGAATCAAGAAAGACATCGCTTATTGGCAAGGCAAATGAAAAAAAACATTAGCCCTGAACTGTTTAATAACAGTGAGTTTCAACAATTTGTAGCCTCTGTAAATGATGCTTACAAAAGCTACGACACCGAGTACAAACAGTTGGAACGCATGTTTGAATTGAGTGCTAAAGAATCATTCAAAGAGCTGAATAACATTAGGTTTGCGCTCGACCAAGCAGCGGCTGTTTTTATCATTGATACCAAAAGAATCATTCAATATGTAAATGATAATTTTTGTAAAATCACTTGCTACAAAAGAGAAGAGGTGATGTATCACGACTACATCAAATTCTTTTTTACACCTTATCACGAAAAGGAATTTTTTGCAAACGCCATCAATACTTTGTTGCAAGGCAAAGTTTGGAAAGGCGAAATAAAAGCAAACGACAAACACGGAATCCCTTATTGAACGGACACTACAATAGTGCCGCTGATGAACAACGAAAATAAACCGATTCAGTTTTTATTCATTTCTATTGACATTACAGAGCGAAAAAATGCCGAAGAAAAATTGCGCAATCTATCATTAGTGGCTGATAAAACAGATAATGGTGTAGTAATAACGGATGCAAAAGGAAGAGTTGAATGGGTGAATGCTGGCTTTACTCGAATGACAGAATATGAATTGGATGAAGTGCGCAATCGCAAGCCTGGCTTATTTTTGCAAGGAAAAGACACGAATCCAAAAACTGTAAATTATATCCGAGAACAATTAAAATTGGGTAATCATTTTGAAGTTGAAATTTTGAATTATGCAAAA
The DNA here is from genome assembly GCA_903871715.1 of uncultured bacterium. Classification (GTDB taxonomy): domain Bacteria; phylum Bacteroidota; class Bacteroidia; order Chitinophagales; family CAIODY01; genus CAIODY01. The sequence continues at coordinate 4,438 of CAIQHW010000164.1, read as the reverse complement.
AGTGGAAGAGCATATTGGGTGAATACACAAATTAGTCCTATCAAAAATAAAGTGGGCGAAATCGAGAGCTACATTGCTATTCAGCTGGATGTAACCAAACGAAAACAGAATGAATTGAAATTGATTTTGTTGGAAAGATTGTTGCAACACTCATCGGATATTGTGCAGATTGTGGATAGAAATGGCGATTTTATTTTCATCAATTTAGCAGCAAGCACAAAGTTGGGATACACGATGGACGAGCTAAAAAAGATGAACATTAAACAAATTGAATTGCTGTTCAAAGACCCAACCAAGTGGGATTTGCATGTTGAAAATGATTTGAAAAAATCGGAAAATGGAAAATTAGTGCATGGCGAATTGCGCATGAAAAATGGCGAATCTTATCCAGTGGAAGTGCAAGCAAATTATGTAGAGATTGATGGAAAAGGCTTTGTGGTGGCTTTATCACGAGATGTTTCTTCGCGATTAGAAATGGAAAGAAAAAAAGAAGAAGCATTGCAAAATTTAAGAATTGCGAATCAGGAATTGAATGATTTCGCCTACATCGTGTCGCACGATTTAAAAGCGCCACTTCGTGCCATTGGCTCATTGGCAGGCTGGTTGAAAACTGATTACGAAAGCAAATTGGATGACGAAGGAAAAAATATTCTAACGCTGCTCGACCAACGAACCCATCGCATGCATAATTTGATTGAGGGCGTTTTAAATTATTCGAGAGTGGGCAGAGTGAAAAATAATTTGATTGTTCAAAACACACAACAAGTGGTAGAAAGTGTTGTGGATGCGCTTTCACCGGGTGATAACTTTAAAATTGAAGTGCAACAAAATTTACCAGATGTAATTTTTGAAGACATAAAATATGGACAAGTTTTTCAAAATTTAATTAGCAATGCCATAAAATACAACGACAAAAAAATTGGCGAAATAAAAATTGGCGTAAATGATTTAGGAAAAGAGTGGGAGTTTTTTGTAAGCGATAATGGACCTGGAATTGAAGAACAGCACTTCAAAAAAATCTTCCAAATTTTTCAAACTTTAAAACCACGAGATGAATATGAAAGCACCGGAATCGGTTTATCCATCGTGAAAAAAATTGTAGAATCAAACGGTGGAAAAATTCGTGTAACCTCTGAAGTTGGCATAGGCAGTACATTTTACTTCACTGTTCCGAAAAAACAAAAATAATTTCAACCACAAAAAAATAAAAAGAAAAAATGGATACTTCAAAAACGATATTGCTTTTAGAAGATGATTTGGTGGATGTGATGACCATCAAACGGGCAATGAAACAACTTAATTTTGAAAACCCAATGAGCGTTGTAGCCAATGGCGAAGAGGGTTTGGCGTTTTTGAAAAATGCAAAAGAATTGCCTGGCTTAATTATTTTAGACATCAATATGCCTAAAATGAACGGCATCGAATTTTTGCAATTGATGAAGCAAGATGAAAAATTCAGAACCATTCCTGTAGTTATTTTAACTACAAGTTTAGAACAACAAGACAAGTGGAACTCTTTCCAGTTGGGTATTTCGGGCTATATGGTAAAGCCTGTTGATTACGATAGATTTAAAGACATGATGGATTCGTTGAAAAAATATTGGAGTTTTAGTGAGTTAGCTTTTTAATAAAAAATCTATAGAAAATGATGAAAACAGTTTTATACATCGAAGATGATATTGTTGACCAAATGGCGTTTAAAAGGATGATGAAAGAGCATGTGGATGAATGTACATGCACCATTGTTTCCTCTATTTCTGATTTTAAAAAATTGGAAAACAAATTGGATTTTGACATGGTTATCACCGATTATTATTTAGGTGATGGTGGCGCAGATGATGTGATAAATGAATTGCCCAACAAAAAAATAATTATCGTGAGTGGCAGTATTAATGACCGTTTGACGAACACAGATAAAATAAAATACTTGTCGAAACCTTTTGATTATGAGCAAATAAATGATGCATTTAATTGGGTAACAGAAGAAAAAAAATCGACTTAAAAAAATGGCAAACACACTTGCATTGATTTAACTTATTTAAAACAATTGGGCAAAGGCGACACAGATTTTATGAATGAAATGTTGCATGTTGCCACCGAAGAATTGAAACAAAACTTACTCGATTTTCATCAATGCTTAGAATCGAAAGATTACAGCGGATTAAAATTTCACGCCCATCGTTTTAAATCACGTTCGCGAATTTTGGGTTTGGGACTGGAAAAAAAAGTAGATTGGATTGAAATGAATTGCATTGAAAAGCATCATCAAAAAATTGCTGAACTAATTATTGAAATCATCTTCCAGAGTCAATCAGCATTAATTGAAATGGATACAGTGAAAAAGGAATTGTTGAATTAGTTGGTTTCCTTTTGCGTATTTTGATTTTCATTTTTATGCAAAAACGATTGCACAAATTCCTTTACTTTTTCCACCAATGATATAGTGATGTCGTGCAATTTTTCTTCTACTTTTTGTTCGGCTTTCAAAAAATATTGTTGCACTAAAATAGATAGTCCATAAGCCATTCCGTTTTTCAAAAACGTTTTATTATCGAATTCAATTCCTGTTAAGTGCGATACCGCATTCAGCAGCAAATTAGCAGGTTGCAGGCTTTCTTTAATATCAGCAATATATTGCTTGATGTCATTTTTTTGTTGCAAAGACAACGCTTCTAATCGTTTTTTTTCGGCTCGTAAATCTTGCAAATTTCGAATGTTAGTCATGTTGATTTTCTTTAAAAAAGTTTTTGATAATGGTGTTGGCAATAGGTGTTTTCAATAGCGATTCTTTTAGCATCATCAAAACCAAAGCGATGAAAAAATAAATGGCAGCCACCGCAAAAAAGCCCAGATAAACCTTACCCAAATAATTGGCTAATAAAAATGCCAATGCAATACTGGCAAACAAAAATACCAACAATAAAAACAAAACAATAATCATTGCCGACAATATAGAAGCCCCGATAATGCTCGATTTTTCAGCAATTTTAATTTGCGTTAATTGTTGTTGCGTTTCAATAAATGATTCTACATGCTCTACCAAATCGTCAATTTTATTTCTGTCGTTGTGCATTTTATAAACTAATTTTGGTGAATCAAATGTAATACTATTCAGTGTTTTAGTATTGATGAAAATCATTTGCAGCCCAAAATATTATCATCAAAATTTTAACCACAGAGTGAGTACATTTGTAAAAACTGATTGCTTATGAATTGCCATTTTCTCCAACCTCAAATTATTGCGCCGCTGCTTGCACGGGTTATTTTGGGTGTTTTATTTTTATTTCAAGGTATTGATAAAATATTTTTAGTGGGTGTAAAAGAAGAAATAACCACCATTGAGCCTGCTTATTTAAAAATAAAAATGCCTGACTTCTTTATCAAGCTGGTAGCTTATTTCACAAGTTATGCTGAATTGATAGGTGGCTTCTTACTAATCATTGGTTTGTTTAAATTCAGTGCATTGTATTTGTTGGGCATTGATTTATTAGTCGTTTCAATTGGAATGTCGTTATTAAATCCGGTTTGGAAAATGGACTTAGTTTTCCCAAGATTAGCATTACTGATTTTCTTGTTGATATACCCTGCCAACCTTGATGTGATTACGTTACAGCATTTGATTCAACATTTCAGATAACCTTATTATAAACTTCTCAACTAAATAATTATGAGCGCAATTACAAAAATTTTATGTCCTGTTGATTTTTCTGACACTTCCAATGCCGCATTGGATATGGCTTTGCAATTGGCTGAAGCTAACAAAGCAGCCTTGCATTTAATTTATGTATTGCCCAAAATGAATTATTACGATTGGACATTAACTGGCGCAACGCCTTTGATTGACGGTGATTTGTTTGTTGAAATGGACAAAAATTCCCGTGAGCAGTTAAATAAATTGGTTGAAAAATATAAAAGTGAACACCCTCAAATTGTTATCACCTCTGAAATTGATGAGCTCAACAGCCCTGCCGATGGTGTTTTGAACGCAGCAAAAACTTTCAAAGCTGATATGATTGTAATGGGCTCTCATGGCAGAAAAGGTTTTGATAGAATATTAATGGGCAGCGTTGCTGAATCGGTGATGCGCAATGCTGATTGCAGTGTGGTGATTTATAAAAAATAATCGCACCAACTTGTTATTTAGACTTTTAAAATATTTACACTAATATTTTTCCATTTCAATATACTTTGCTTTATTTGCATATCAATAGTTAGCTGCTATGCAAAAAATAAACCTTTTTAATGGTATTGCATCCCTAAGCCAAATCCACATTGGCACTGGCGCACAGCACAGCACAGCACAGCACAGCACAGCACAGCACAGCACAGCACAGCACAGCACAGCACAGCACAGCACAGCACAGCACAGCACAGCTAATTTTAACCGCACAAGATAAAGCGGCTCATTTCTTTTTCAATTTCTTTATTTTATTAGTCA
>CAIQHW010000163.1 GCA_903871715.1 uncultured bacterium | reverse complement strand
GACAATGTTTTAGGTAGGATGCCTTTATATGATAGCATGCTTTCAGCTCGTCAAATTTTGCAAATAACCAACTGGATAAATAGCGGCGCACCCGATATGTTTGGTAATGTGGCAAACCTGCCCAATGCCCAACCACAAACGTTTGGCATTGTGGCTACCATTCCAGTTGGGGCAACGAATTATAGAGTGGATACGATTAGAAAAGGAAATCCGTTTATGCCTTTTTTAGTACCTAATAATACGCAACTAACAATTTGGTTTGGTTTGTATGATGATACGCAAACACCGCTGCAATTGACTTACAATCAAATAAAATTTTCAACCGACCCAACTAATTTTTCATCGGCAACGTCTTATAATTTAAGTTCAGTAACTGCACCGGTTTGGATGGATAATTTGTTTAAAACACATCAGCCTTACTATTATTACTTTACGCTGAATACGGCTACTATGGCTCATGGGCAGCCGATTTATTTTAGAATTTATACGCAAGATAATCAACACAGTACTCCAGTTGAAATTCCAAATTCTGGTTGGCAATTTTACCAACAAAGTTATTTCTCGTTTGTAACTGCCCCGTGAAAAAGTATTCAGTTTTCAGTAAGCAGTATACTAGTAATTACAACAAAATTTCCAAAAAATATTAGGCATGAAATGGATTGATTTACGAAGTGATACGGTTACCAAACCGAGCAAAGAAATGATGGAAAGCATGATGAATGCTGAAGTGGGCGATGATGTATTGGGTGATGATCCTACTGTTAATGCCTTGGAGATGATGGCGGCAAGCCTATTTGGCAAAGAAGCAGCCTTGTTTTGCAGCAGCGGTACTCAAACTAATCAAATTGCTATCAAAGTTCACACACAACCCGGCGAAGAAATAATTTGTGATAGATTATCGCACATTTATAATTATGAAGGCGGTGGAATAGCCTTTAACAGTGGTGTTCAGGTGCGTTATGTGTTTGGTGATAGAGGACGATTTTCGGCAAATGATGTACTTCAAAATATCAATCCTGTGGATATTCATTTTCCAAAAACCAGTTTGGTGTGTATCGAAAACACAGTAAACAAAGGTGGTGGCAGCATTTGGCGTTTGTCGCAAATGCAAGCCATCAAAAAAGTGTGTGATGAAAATAATTTGAACTTGCATTTAGACGGCGCACGATTGTTTAATGCTTTGGTGGAAACAAAAATTTCGCCCAAAGAAATTGGCGATAATTTTGATAGCATTTCTATTTGTTTGAGCAAGGGTTTGGGCTGCCCAATTGGTTCGTTGTTGTTGGGTAAAAAAGATTTTATTGCGCAATCTCGGCGCATCAGAAAAGTGTTTGGCGGTGGCATGCGACAAGCTGGAATTATAGCAGCAGCAGGTATTTACGCTCTTAACAATAATATTGAACGATTAAAAATTGACAACCAAAAAGCAAAATATTTAGAAACAATTTTGCAACCATTACATTTTGTCGAAGAAATAATTCCTGTAGAAACCAACATTGTAATTTTCAAATTGAAAAAGGAATTTTCAACCGAAAAAATGATTCAACATTTTGCTCAATATCACATCAAAATTGTAAGCAGTGGTGTCCAAATTATTCGATTGGTGATGCACTTGGATGTGAGCAATGATGCAGTTTTGGAAATAGAAAAAGCTTTAATAAGTTTTGAAAACTAATCAACACACAATTCTAAATTTATGGTTGATAAAATCGAATTCTTTTGCCATTACGGCTTCAACAATTTTATAACTTTGCTTTCTATAAAAACATTTCAGTGAGTTTTTTTCGCTTCGCAAAATCAAAATATTTTTTCTACCAAATAAGTATTGCCATTGTAGTTTCCATCATTTTAGTATGGCTACTATTAATTAGTTTAGGTTGGATGACCGACCATGGGCAAGCCATCAGTGTGCCGCCAGTAAAGGGTTTGCAGCTTTCTAAAGCAAGATTATTGGCTGAAGATAGGGGTTTGGAAATTGAAATTATGGATAGCACATTTGTGCTAAACACCAAGCCAGGCACAATTTTGGAGCAAGACCCAAAACCAAAAACTCCAGTAAAACCTGGTCGAAAAATTTATGTTTCCATTCAAGTTTTTTCACCGCCATTTATCAAGATGCCAAATGTAAAGGATGCTTCTTTACGCCAAGCTCTATCCATTTTAAAAACTAATGGACTGAATTTGGGCAAAGTAACTTACAAGCCCGATTACGCCAGCAATGCCGTGCTGTATGCTGAAGTAAATAATAAACAAATGGATGAAGGCATGAAAGTGCGCAAAGGCAGCTATGTGGATTTGGTAATTGCCAACGGTTTGGGTGCCGATGAAATTTCAGTACCAGATTTAAGTGGAAATTCTTTAGAGGAAATAAAGATTATTTTGCAAGAAAATCATTTGCAGCTGGGCGTAATTTTATTCGACAGTAAAATCTCAGATTCTACCTTGGCAATGGTTTTTCGTCAATCGCCAGATGTGTATGATGAGTTAGGAAATGCGAATTCGATTCAT
>CAIQHW010000162.1 GCA_903871715.1 uncultured bacterium | reverse complement strand
GCTATCAGAAAACTGGGTGGTGCCATATTTTGCGACCGACGTTATGAAACCATTTTTGTTTATCACAATGGAGCTGAATCCTACTATGCTGCCAGAGGATTTCGTGGCGCATTGATTGTTTAATTATTAAAATCAAAAAAATAAATCTCGAATGAACACTTTAGTAATCTTAACCTTAGTCTGTGGGGTGCTGTCTTTGCTATGTTTAACAACACTGCATTTTGTTAGTAGTGAGTTCAAACCAAATTGGCGAATGATAAGCGAATATGCTTTAGGAAATCATAAATGGTTAATCACACTTTTCTTTTTGTTTTGGGGCTTAAGCTCTGTAATGCTTTCAATTGTGCTTTGGAATGATGCATTAAGTTTTTGGACAAAGCTGGGTGTTATACTTTTATTGATTTCAGCAATAGGCGAAATATCCGGAGGGCTGTTTGATGTAAAGCATAAACTACATGGCTTAAGTTTTTTGTTAGGGGTACCAACATTGCCAATTGGTGCATTGTTGGTGAGTTATCAATTAATTAAAATGGAAGCTTGGAAAAATCATGAATCAATCATTTTATTTACAGCGCATTCCACCTGGATAAGTTTTATTGTGATGGCTATCACGATGGGAATGATGATGTCAGGATTTAAGAAAGCTGGCATTCCGATGGGACCCAATGTAGAACCACCAAAGGATTTACCAGCAGGTGTAATAGGTATAAATGGTTATGCAAATAGAATTTTAGTCTTAACTTATATTGGATGGATGATGGTAGTGTCTTTTATTTATTTATCAATTTAAAAAATAACAATCATGTCGTTTCAATCTTATTTAGATAACATCAAAGCAAAAACAGGAAAGAGTGCAGATGATTTAAAAAAATTGGCAGAGCAAAAAGGATTTCTCAAAAAAGGTGAGTTGCAAGTAAAGGCAGGCGAAATTGTAGCTTGGTTAAAAGAAGATTTCGAATTAGGGCATGGTCATTCAATGGCTATCTATGCCTATTTCAAAGGAAAAAAAGCATAACACTTTCCATATTTTAAATGATAGAAGTTTTTAAAACCAATGTTAGTTCTGAAGGGCATGCAACAACTCTGATAGGTTTGTTGCAAATGGCTTTTCCGCATCATAAAATCAATTTTGATTTAGAAGATTGTGATAAAATTTTACGGATTGAAGGGCATTCCATTTCAACTGAAAATATCATCACATTGCTGCAAGAGAATAATTGCTGCTGTGAAGTATTGAAATGAAAAATCAATTTATAGTTATCAAAAGGGAAACAAAATCGTTTCCCTTTTTTATTTTAAATTCTATCGTATATTTGCGATATAATAATTCTGACAATGGCACTAAATAAAAAAGATGAGTTCAGCAAAAAGGAAAATGAATTAGCCGACTTTGCTAATGCCATCAGTCATCCGGCAAGGGTGGCTATTTTAAAAGAAATCGCAAAACGTGAATCGTGTATCTGTGGTGAAATAGTAGAAGTATTGCCTTTGGCGCAATCTACCGTTTCGCAACACTTGAAAGAATTATTAAAAGCTGAACTCATCAAAGGAACAGTGGATGGAGTAAAGTCTTGTTACTGCATCAACTACAAAACCTTTGAAAAATTTGAAAAAACATTCAACGAATTCTTTACCAAAACAAATTCTAACAACCCAAAATGTTGTTAATCTAAAATCAAACAAAATGAAATATTCCGAATTTAAAAAAGCCATCGAAACTGTCAGCGACATTACTATTCTATTGCCTGACAATAGCAGCGTTCCACAACACTTTCACATCACCGAAGTGGGTTTAAACACCAAACACTTTATTGATTGTGGTGGTAAAGAACGAATCTCGAAATTAATCTCCTTTCAAATCTGGGTAGCCGAAGATGTTAATCATCGATTAACTGCCGCTAAGATTGCTGACATCTTAAATAAATCAGCATTCATTACCGGCAATGCCGATTTTGAAATAGAAGCCGAATATCAAACCAATACCATTGGCAAATATGCAGTGGAATTCAATGGCAATCAGTTTCAGTTAATCAACAAATACACTGAATGTCTTGCATCCGAAGTATGTGGTGTTGATTCAGAAAAATACAAATTGAATTTAGCCGACATTAAACAAGGTGCATCTTGCTGCACACCAGGTGGCGGCTGTTGTTAATCATTTTATTCATCAAATCAAAAACATAAAATCATGAGCAAAACAAAAGTATTATTCCTTTGCATCCACAATTCAGCACGTAGCCAGATGGCCGAAGCCTATTTAAAACAATTAGGTGGCGATAAATTTCATGTAGAAAGTGCTGGCTTAGAAAAAGGCACACTCAATCCATTAGCAGTGGAAGTAATGAAAGAAGAAGGCATTGACATTTCACAAAATGAAACCAACGCCGTTTTCGATTTCTTCAAAGAAGGACGTTTGTATAATTATGTAATCACAGTTTGTGATAAAGAAGCTTCTGACCGCTGCCCAATCTTTCCAGGATTGAATAAAAAAATAAACTGGAATTTTACCGACCCTTCTTCACTTACTGGCACACACGAAGAAAAATTAGCGGTTACTAGAGAGGTTAGAAACAAAATCAAAGAAGCTGTTAAAGGTTTCATTCAAGAAATCAACAACCAATAATTATCACATCTTAATAATTCATGCAAAAACTAAAACTCAAAGCATTTATAATAATTGCTTTGCTCACTTGTCGTATGTCAAATGCTCAAAACACACAGCATTTTGGCTTGTTCCCCACCATTGACCATAGCGGTACTTTATCCAACAAGTTTGATTATAGCTTGTATTATTTTGGAGAATTTAATTTGATTAATTCAACCAATGAAAAACCCAATTTCTTTGTTTTCTATTCAGAACAAGCCTTAACTTATAAAGTAAATCCACACCTTTCATTTACTGGTAGTTATGTTTACGAAAGACAACACCCCACAGAAAACAACTATCGAAATGAAAACCGAATTTATTTGCAAGCCACTTATAAATACAACCTCAATCGAACTACATTAAAACATCGTATTCGTCTTGACGAAAGATTTATTCAAGACCGCTTGGCAAACAAAAGCCCCCTCACATCACGAGTTCGTTATTTGTTTGGCATTTCAACACCACTTCAAAAGCAATCCGATAAAATTTATTTGAGTGCTTACAATGAATTTTTCTTCAACACTTTTAAAAGTGCAAATGCTATTTACGCTGAAAATTGGGCGTATGCTGGTGTTGGATATAATTTCAACAAAAGCAATACTTTAGAAGTAGGCATTTTACATACTTTTTGGGTAGGCAATCAAACCGACCTTACAAAGTTTTTTTATTTGCAACTTTCTTGGATTTCACATATTGACTGGCGTAAAAAACAAACAAAATGAAAAAATACGTAGCTGAATTCATTGGCACATTCGCCATGGTTTTTTGTGGCACAGGTGCCATTATTATCAATCAACAAACTGGTGGAGCTATCACACATTTAGGCATTGCTATCACTTTTGGTTTAATTGTTACTGCCATGATTTATACGTTTGGTAGTACATCAGGCGCACATTTCAACCCAGCAGTAACTATTGCATTTGCCATCTCAGGGCTTTTCAATCCAAAGCAAATTATTCCTTTTGTAGTCGCTCAAATCGTGGGTGCATTGGCAGCCTCTTGCACACTTCATTTTTTATTTCCTGAAAATATTTCATTAGGAGCTACCATTCCTGCTGGCTCGGCGGCGCAATCTTTGGTGTTGGAATTTATTCTCACTTTCTTTTTAATGCTCGTGATTTTATTCACTTCGCAAGGCTCGAAAGAAGTAGGCGTAATGGCAGGTTTGGCCATTGGCGGCACCGTATTATTAGAAGCATTATTTGCCGGCCCAATTTGTGGTGCATCCATGAATCCGGTTCGAAGCTTAGCACCAGCCATTGTTTCAGGCAATTTAACCAACGTGTGGATTTACTTAACCGCTCCCATCATTGGCGCAGCAGCAGCCACCGCCACTTGGAAAATGATAAAATAAAAAAAGGGAAACAATTTTGTTTCCCTTTTTCATTTCCATAATTAAGCCTTAGCAGTAGCCATTTCTTCGCAAATAGCTGCACACTCTTTACAAGCATCAGCACAAGCTTTGCAGCTATCATGATGAGCAGCATGCTTAGCGCATTCTGCTGCACAAGCTTCACAAACTTCAGCACACAAAGCAT
>CAIQHW010000161.1 GCA_903871715.1 uncultured bacterium | reverse complement strand
CCTACAACCAGCTTTGGATTCCAGACACATTATCTGGAACGACTTTTAACTTAACTGTAAAAGATACGCTAAAACAAATTCTTTCGGGGCAACAAACGGTTACAGGTGGCATCAATGCTGATTTCTGGGGACCAACATTAATCATGAAGAAAGGAGATTTGGTGCATATTAATCTGAAAAATAAATTCAACGACACCATCACTATTCATTGGCATGGCATGCATTTACCTGCTGTGATGGATGGTGGACCTCATCAAACTATTCCGCCAGGAGTGCTTTGGCAACCCTACTGGACAGTGAATAATCCAGCCAGCACTTTGTGGTATCATCCGCATTTACATGAAAAAACAACGATGGAAATTGCCAAAGGAATTGGTGGATTTATCATCATCCGCGATTCATTGGAATCAACTTTAGCACTACCACGAACTTATGGGGTGGATGATGTTCCCTTGGTTTTAACCAGCCGCCGATTTGATGGTAGCAATCAAATTGTGTACACCAATTCGGTGTATGGCGATTATATGCTTACCAACGGCACACCCAGCGCACAAGTGAGTTTGCCGAAACAATATGTGCGATTAAGAATTTTAAATGCAGAGATTGAAAGAGGCTACAATCTTGGATTTAGCGACAATCGCACATTTTATATTATTGCTAATGATGGTGGTTTGCTGAATGCGCCTGTTGCTGTTACTCGAGTTAAATTATTGGTAGGTGAACGAATTGAAATCATGGTTGATTTAAGCAATGATGCCATTGGTTCAGCGATTGATTTAAAAGCATACAACTCTGGTCAAGCATTTGGTTTTCCGGGTGGTGAACCAGCCACCAGTGGACAATTTGGAAGTTTGTTAAACAACATTGATTTTCCTGTTCTGCATATTAATGTTGCTGCTGCAACCGCAAACCCAATCACAGCAGTGCCTGCAACACTTGCGCATAATGTTTATTGGACTGCTGCTGATGCTACTGTGCAACGCAGAATTGATGTAACCGAAGGAAACCCAGGCGGAAAGCCATTTTCATTAGATTCAACACCTTTTGTTTTAAGTTACATCAACAAAACAATTCCATTCAATAACATTGAAGAATGGACGGTGAAGAACAACAATGTATTCGGTCATGCTTTTCATATTCATGATGTTCAATTTAAAATTGTTGCTCGAAATGGCTCTGCTGCTGGTGTTGGCGCTTATGAAAGCGGTTGGAAAGATGTAATGTATGTGCCAAAAAGCGAAACAGTTTCTTTTGTTGCAAAATTTAATGATTATTCCGATTCACTGCATCCATACATGTATCATTGCCATTTTACATCGCACGAAGATGGTGGCATGATGGGACAATTTGTAGTTAAAAACTCAAGCAGTAGTAGTGGTATAGAAAATATTTCAAAACACGAATTGGATTTTACTTTGTTTCCAAATCCTGCTACAGCAAGGGTTTATGTGCAATTCAATGAATTGAATAATGAAGTGTATTACATCACCGTTATCAATTCCATTGGCAGAACAGTGATGATGTTGCCTCAACCCGAAATACAGAAAGGCATTGATATTTCGAGCTTGGCAAAAGGAATTTATTTTGTTCAGATGATGGATAAAAATACTAAATCAATTACCACCAAAAAATTTGTAAAAGAATAAAACAACATTATGAAAATAACATTTCTCTTTTCAATTTTCTTAATTGCCCTTCAAGCGCAAGCGCAGCAAACCGTTGGACTGATGCAATACAAATCAAGTAATTTGGATGGTTATGTTTTGTTTTCGCCAGTATCAAACGATACTACTTATTTAATTGACAAATGCGGCAAGAAAGTTCATCAATGGTCAAGCGCAAGAAAACCAGGGCTTTCCTCCTATCTTTTATCAGATGGAAGTTTGTTGAAAACTGGTGCAATTCCGAACCCTAATTTCAATAGCAACGGTGCAACTGGTGGCTTAATTGAGAAGATTGATTGGAACAACAATTTGGTTTGGAGTTATCGAATTTCAGATTCACTCCATACTCAAAACCACGATATTTATCCAATGCCTAATGGCAATATTTTAGTGGTGGTTTGGGTAAAAATAAAACCCACAGTTGCTATTGCAGCAGGCAGAAACCCTTCGCTATTGGGTACTTCGCTTTGGAGTGCAGAAATTTATGAATTGCAACCATCGGGCACCAGCAACGCAACTATTGTTTGGCAATGGAAATTTTGGGACCATTTAATTCAGGATTTCGACAACACTAAATCGAATTATGGAGTGGTGGCTAATCATTCTGAATTACTCAACTTAAATTTCAATGGATCCAACACCGCGACCAGTGTAGATTGGTTGCATGTGAATGCCGTTACTTACAACCCAACATTAGACCAAATCATGATTAGCTCACATAATCTCAGTGAGATTTATATCATCGACCACAGCACTACAACAGCGCAAGCAGCAATGCATGCAGGAGGCAATCACAATAAAGGTGGCGACTTTTTGTATCGTTGGGGAAATCCACAAGCATATAATCATGGTATATCAACTGACCAAAAACTTTTTCAACAACACAATCCAACATGGATTCCGGCAGGATTTAAAGATGCTGGTAATATCATGATTTTTAACAACGGCGTTGGCCGCTCAGGCGGCAATAGTGCTTCTGTTGATATTATCGCTCAACCTGTTGACGCAAATGGCGACTATACTTTTCCAACTGGTACAAATCAGTTTGCGCCATCAGCGGCTTATTGGAGTTATAGCGCCAATCCCCCATCTTCATTTTTTACACCAGTAATGGGCGGTGCACAGCGCCAATCGAATGGCAACACCATTATTTGCGAAGCAACATCGGGCAATTTTTTTGAGATAGATTCTAACAAAAACACAGTGTGGCAATACATCAACCCAGTTGGTTCGTCAGGCGCAATTGCGCAAGGCAGCACTAGCACTACATTAGGTTGTTTCAGATGCACTTTGTTCGAACCAAATTTTGCCGGCTTCACAGGGAAAAGTTTAATTGCCAGTAAACCAATTGAGTTAAATCCACTATCGCTAGGCATTTGCGACACACTAAATTCGGGCGTTGCAGTATTGGATAACACCCAAAAAGTGTTTGACATTTTTCCCAACCCCAGCAACCAAACCTTTACCATTCAGATGTTCGACAATTTAACGAATCATAAAATTGTTCTGACGGATTTATTAGGTCGGGTTGTTTTCCAAAGCGACCAAGTTTTTTTAGGCAATAAAAATTCAGCAACCATCAATATTGAAAATTTTCCCAACGGAATTTATTTTATTAAGGTTGGAAATGAAACCAAAAAATTTATCAAACAATAAATGAAATTACTTCAAACCATTTGCATCGCCTTAATTCTCTTTGTTGTTGTGGCTTTCAAGCCATCGAAACCAACGACATTAGTTGGCAATGTAGTGCATGATTTTGCATTAAAAAATGTAGATAGTAAAATGGTTTCGCTCCATGATTTTGCAGATGCAAAAGGATTTATCGTGGTGTTTACATGCAATCATTGTCCGTTTGCAAAATTATATTCCAAACGTTTTAATGATTTGAATTCAAAGTATATAGCGAAAGGAGTTCCATTTCTTGCTATCAATTCAATGGATACATTAGTATATGAAGAAGAAAGTTTTGAACTAATGAAACAGAAAGCAACTAGTGATAATTTCAACTTTCCTTATTTATACGACTGTATGCAATCTGTTGGAAAAAATTTCAAAGCCGAGCATACACCACATGCTTTTGTGATTTGGAAAGAAAACAACAAATGGATAATTAAATATAGCGGCGCAATTGATGATAATGGCGAACATCCTGAATTAGCTAAGCCATATATTGCTAATGCTGTTGATGATTTACTAAATAATAAACCAGTAACAATGCCCGAAACACAATCATTCGGTTGTGCAATTTTTTATAGGAAATAAATTTATTTTCTTATTAAACTTTCACTCTATTTTGCACTCTTAGTAAAAACCTTTTTTACCAGATGCAGGATAATGATTTATTAATTCGATTGAAGGCAGCTGATAAAGCTGCTTTTACGGAATTGGTAAATCTGTATTCCAATCAAGTTTTTAATACCTGCTACAAATTTTTATTGAACAAAGAAGAAGCGGAAGACCTGACACAGGAAGTGTTTATAGAGGTTTATCAATCTGTTAAAAAGTTTCGGGGCGATTCAAAATTGTCTACCTGGATTTACAGAATTGCGATAACAAAATGTCTGGATGAAATCAAAAAACGAAATCGTAAAAAACGAATTTCATCACTCGGCAAAATTTTGCATTTAGATGAAATTGCAAATTGGTTTGCTTCTGAAACCATGCCTGATAAGGCTTTACAACAAAAAGAAAAGTGGAAAGCAATAGAAGCTGCTTTAAATCAGTTGCCCGATAACCAACGGGTTGCATTTACCTTGAGTAAAATCGAAGGTTACTCCAATCCTGAAATCGCAGCGATAATGAACACCACAACGGTTGCAGTAGAATCATTGATTTACAGAGCCAAAAAAAATGTTAGTGCTGAGTTAGAAATTATTTTGAAAAATAATTGAACAGCAGCGCCAGAATGAAAAATATTAATCGTCAAAGTATAATAGCAAAATGAAAGGACAGGAATTAAATATTGAAATTGAACGTCAGTTGACTGAATTTGAAACACTTCATAGTGGTGGATTAAATCAGGATTGGCAATCGTCGTTGATGAAAAAAATTGAAGCGAATGAAAATGTGTCGAGGAGCAATTCATTTCAATCGATTGTATTGACATTAGCGATAATCGTTCTGGCAATCAATGCTATTGTGATGCTGAAAACTTTTACTTCACAAAAGGGTTCACAATTAAGTCATACACAAGATTTGCGAACCATTGAGGAAGAATTTCTGATTAACGAAAACCTTTCAAACAATTAATCATGGACATTTTTGTACAAAAGAAAATACTGGTTCAGTTGGTCGTTTTGTTGGTGTTCATCAACATGATTTCAATTGGTTATTTTTTCTGGAAAGATTACTATCAGCATCATCATGAACCTGAATTGTTTCCGAAAATGGAAGCCTATAAAGATGTTTCAGGTATTCTGAAAAAGGAATTGAATTTAACCCAACAACAAGCGGAGCAAATCCAAAGCTTACGAAATGATTTTTTTGAAAAAGAAAAAGTATTGGCAAGAACAATACGAAACGAAAAAGATTCCATGAATCAAGCCATGTTCAATATTTCAACTGATGAAAATCTGGTGAAAGAATTAGCTCAGAAAATTTCAGCAAACGAATACCAAATGGAAATGCTTAGATATCAGCAGGCAAGGGAATTAAAAACTATTTGCACACCTGAGCAATTGGAAAAATTTGAGCATTTAGTAAAAGAAATACGTGATTATTTCCGGCCAGATAATCAACCAAAACGAAAAGAAAATTTTAACAGTAATCATTCTGAATAATGAAAAAACACTTCCAATCAATTTCTCTGAAATTAATTTTATTCTTTGCTATTTGCATTGCACTGAGTCGAACAACTTTTGCGCAAACACCACCAAACATCATTCTGGGCAGACCGACAGATACTTCCATTACAGCCAGTATAATGTTTGAGCAGTCGATGATTTATTATATTGAATATGGCACTTCATCAGGAATTTATACGCATCAAACCATCCAATTCACTAATTCTGTGAATGTTCCTGATGAAATTGATTTGCGAAATTTAACTCCAAACACAAAATATTTCTATCGGGTTCAATATCGATTGATTACCAGCAGTGCAGGTTATATTGTTTCACCTGAATATTCTTTTCATACGCAACGTACGCCTGGTAACACTTTCACTTTTACTGTTGAAGCCGACGAACATTTATACGATAAGAAAGGTGTGAAAAATATGTACAATGTTACTTTAGGAAATGAAGCCGCCGATAAACCTGATTTCATGCTCACTTTGGGTGATATTTTTGGTGATGACCATTATCCATTTACCATTACCTCAGGCGGCTTAGATTCTTTACATCGTGATTACCGACCGTTTTTGGGAAGCATTTGTCATTCTATTCCTTTTTATATCTGCTTAGGAAATCACGAAGGGGAAAATGATTATTACCAGAGTTTTAATGCGCCAAATAATTTGTGTGACTGGGCTACACAATGGCGCAAATATTATTACCCAAATCCTTATCCAAATAGTTTCTACTCAGGCAATACAACTAACGAGCCTTTTGGAATTGGTACCCCTGAAAATTATTATGCCTGGACCTGGGGCGATGCATTATTTGTAGTGTTAGATGTTTACAGAACAGAATGTCATGATTCGCTGAAAGCCAAGCCACAAGGCTGGAACTGGACTTTGGGACAAGCACAATATTCTTGGTTAAAAACTACTTTGGAAAACAGCACAGCTAAATTCAAATTCGTTTTTGCACATCATTTAAGAGGTCAGGGAAGAGGAGGTGTTGCCATGGCAACCACCAATGAATGGGGCGGTTATCAAAATACAACAGGTGGACAATTTACTTTCCCAACTTATCGTCCGGGTTGGGCAAAACCAATTCATCAATTGTTTGTAGATAATGGCGTAACGATGTTTATTCAAGGTCACGACCATTTGTTTGCCCATGAAATCATGGATGGTGTAACTTATGTGGAAACTCCAATGGCAGCCGATTCAACTTATAAAATTGGCATGTTGGCAAATGCTAGTGCTTATACTGCCGATACGGTGGATGGCACTGGGCATCTGCGTTTTACGGTTTCATCTTCGTGTGTTAAAATGGATTATGTGAAAGCCTATTTACCAAAAGACACTTTAGGTATTCATAAAAATCGAGAGATTGGTTTTAGTGTAACCATTGGAACTTGCACAACTCCAAATGGAATTAATGACGTTCTTACCAATGAAAATGTGCAGCTGTATCCAAATCCAACCAACGCAAGTTGCTCGATAAATTTTTCTTCCGATAAAAAAGTAAAATCAATTCAACTGACTGATTTATTGGGAAGGATTATTTATGAAAGTGATAATTGTTTTTCAGGAATGAAAATCAATACTGCTAATATTCCGAATGGAATTTATTTAGTCAACATCAACGGCGCAGAAAACAAGTTGGTGAAAAAATTAGTTCTGAATCATTAATAGTTTTGGCGAACCTTGAAGGTTCGCCAAAACTCAAAAAGTACCTTTAATCAAATGAAGAAAATATTTTTGTTTGCTAGTGCATTCGTCTTTTTCTACAATACTTTAAATGCTCAACAATTATGGCGTTCAGAAATTTTAGGCAGACCAACCAATAGTGGCATTACAGTACAAATTCTGTTTGCTGACTCTGCACAAATCAGAGTGCAATATGGAACAAGCAGCGGAACATATACCAATCAAACCAACTGGCAAACCTTTGCAGATAGTGCAACTGCGGAAATTGTATTGACAGGATTGCAACCCAATACACAATATTTTTACAAAGTAAATTACCGCCAGCCTGGTGCTACCAGTTTCAATTCCCGACCTGAACATTCCTTTCATACACAACGACCAACCACAGATTCATTTGTGTTTATTGTGCAGGCTGATCCACACATGGATGCTTCAAGTGATACTGCTTTGTACAGAGTTTGTTTGCAAAATCAATTAAAAGACAAACCTGATTTCATGATTGACTTAGGTGATTTTTTAATGACAGATAAATTATTGAACACTTCACACGTAGTACCATTTGATACCATTCCATATCGCTGCAATTTGCTGCGCTATAAATATGAAATCAGTTGTCATTCGGTGCCTTTGTTTATTGCTTTGGGCAATCATGAAGGCGAAGAAGGTTGGTACAACAACGGCACTTCCAACAACATTGCAGTTTGGGATGCACAACAACGAAAACGATTTTTCCCCAATCCATTTCCCAATTCATTTTACACTGGCGATACCAGCAACACACCATTCGTAGGCGCTCGTGAATCTTTTTATGCATGGCAATGGGGCAATGCTTTGTTTGTGGTGATTGACCCTTATTGGTACACATCGCCAAAGCCCGATTCTTTAACAGGTTGGCGTTGGACTTTGGGCAAAATGCAATACGACTGGTTGAAACAAACATTAGAAAACAGCAACGCTAAATTCAAATACATTTTTGCGCATCAGATAGTTGGTGGCGACCGTGAAGGAAGAGGTGGTGTGGAGTATGCCGATAAATATGAATGGGGTGGCAGCAATCTGGATGGAACACCAGGCTGGGCAACCAATCGCTCAGGTTGGTATAAACCATTGAAAGATTTATTTGCTGAAAATCGGGTAAATATTTTCTTTCATGGGCATGATCATTTCTATGGGCAACAGAAAAAGGATTGCATGATTTATCAGGAAACGCCACAACCAAGTTTGCCTAATTTTAATTATCCGAATTCAGCTGCGCCTTATGGTTATCTGCAAGGATTGATATTGGGAAACACTGGTCATTTAAGGGTTTCAGTAACACCTAATTACACCAAGGTAGAATATGTAAAAGCTTATCGTCCGTCGCAGGAAACTGCAACCCGACACAATGGGGATGTGGTGGCTACCTATTTTATCAATGCAGTGAATTGTTATGATTCATTGAACACAGGTTCACCTATGATTTGGAACAGCAATTATGCTGATGAAGTGGTGTATCCGAATCCATTTCAGCAACAAACAAAAATTGAATTTACTTTAAAAAATTCTGATGCCGTTACTTTAGATATTATAGCTATCAACGGAAAATTAGTGCGCCGCTTAATGGATAATGAAACCCTGAACAGCGGCAAATTTCAAATGATGTGGGATGGAAAAAATTTCAACCAAACCGATGTAAGCAATGGGACTTACTGGTATGTTTTAAAAAATAAAAACGGAGAAAATAAATCAGGGAAAATAGTTTTGATAAGGTAAACACTACCTTCATTTTCATCACTTCAATTAATTATTGGGAATGTCTTTCTTAGAGCATTCCCTTTTTATTTTTTTTAATGATTTTGTTTTAGTAAAAATAAAAAGGTCGGGCTATCCGCTGCAAATCGAACGAAGTGAGATTCACGAACGCCATAAAGAAATAATTATGCAGTGAGTAATCTTTTTTGCTGTTTTGCTTGTCATGCTGAACGATTGTGAAGCATCTCACAGCAAAAAAGGATTTCCGCTACTATCCCTAATGCAAAAAGACATTCACCTCATAAAATTAATTTTGACATTTCATTATATTTTCTATTTTTGCAAGTCTATTAATTAACTATATGCACAGCGCAGCACAGCGCAGCACAGCACAGCACAGCACAGCACAGCACAGCTAATTTTTTAACCGCTCAAGATAAAGCGGCTCATTTCTTTTTCAATTTCTTTATTTTATTAGTCAGCCCATTTCGTGTGGGATTGAACCCAAGCATTTTGGGATTCAGCCCATTTGCTTTGGGATTGAACCCAAGACCCGTGGGATTCATCCCAAAGGTTTTGGGATTTATCCCAATTACTGTGGGAGCAATCCCATT
>CAIQHW010000160.1 GCA_903871715.1 uncultured bacterium | reverse complement strand
CTGGCGACAAAAGCAGTTGTGTAGAGCCATTGGCAATAACTGGAATTTTTGCTGGCAATTGATATGCACCCAATGATTGTTCATTTACATATAGCCACACGTCTTCAATTTTGTTGTTGGAGGTGCCTTGAGCCACCGAATCAATTTTTAAAATAAATGGATTTACATACACATAACTGGGTGTTGCAGAATCTTTATGACAGCTCGAAAACTGCATTAACAAAGGCATACAAACGATTATAAAAACGAAAGAAAAGTTTTTTTTCAACAGCATCATCGCAATTTCAATGTCAGATTAATGATTTTTAAACGAATTTTAAATGGGATTATTGCGCTCAATTTCATCCAAAATTTGATAGCCAATGAGCATTGCCTTGTAACCATCTAAAAAAGAAATTTTAGTTTCAGTATCATTCAAGATTGAATCTCGAAAATATTCCAGCTCCATTTTTATCGCATTGTTTTCATCCGTTTTTGGTGCTTCAAAATGAATGAATTTTTGTCGGTCATTTCCCAGTTCAACAGGTATTGCCCAATCGTCGTTTTCGGCTGTAGTGCTTATTCTACACACTTCGGTTTTCTTTTCTAAAAAATCAATTCCGATGTATGCATCAGGTTGAAACAATCGCATTTTGCGCATTTTTTTCAATGAAATTCTGCTCGCCGTAATGTTGGCAACGCAACCATTGTCAAACTCTAATCTTGCATTGGCAATATCAAAAGTATCACTCACAATTGCCACACCGCTGGCACTGATTTTTTTTACGCTCGATTTTACAATCGACAAAATAATATCAATGTCGTGAATCATCAAATCCAGTATCACAGCCACATCTGCGCCTCGTGGATTAAATTGCGCCAAGCGATGACATTCGATAAACATCGGATTTAAGTTGCGTTTTTGAATCGACAAAAATGCAGGATTAAATCGCTCCACATGACCAACCTGCCCTTTTACGCCAGCCTCCTGAATCAGTTGCAGCAAGCGTTTGGCTTCATCTAAAGTGTTGGTAAGCGGTTTTTCTACAAACAAATGTTTGTTGTTTTTTAAACACAATTCGGCATTTTCAAAATGTGTAGTGGTGGTGCTTGCAATATCAATCGCATCGCAAGCAGCGATCAATTTTTCTTTTTCTAAGAATCGGCTAATGCCCATGGCTTCTGCTTTTGCAGCGTTTTCATCAAACGGGTCGTAAAATCCAATTACTTCTACATTTTCAATTTGCAACCATTGTTGCAAATGAATTCTACCCAAATGCCCTGCACCAAAAACGCCAACTTTTAGCATAATGTTATTAAAATGAAAAGCAAATGTAAAGAGGAAAACGTTTTAATGATGCTCCTTTTCTACAAGTAGTTGCTCAACAATTTTCGGTAAATGTTGATGTTCGAGTTGTTGAATTTTTTTTGCCAACGATTCAGCAGTTTCATTTTCATCAACTTGGCATTTTGCCTGAAAAATTATTTTTCCTTCGTCATAATGTTCATTCACAAAATGAACGCTGATGCCACTTTCAAGCTCATTTGCATTTACAACAGCTTCGTGCACAAATTTTCCAAACATGCCTTTGCCACCAAATTTTGGTAACAAAGCTGGATGAATATTGATGATTCGGTTGGGAAATTTTTGAACGAGCCAAGTTGGAATTTGCAATAAAAATCCAGCCAGTACCACAAAATCAATTTTATGATTTTCAAAAATCGGCAATAATTTTTCTGTTGTTTTTAATTCATCTTTTGTTACAGCAATGCTTGTAATGGAAAACTGTTGCGCCTTTTGCAACACTGCTGCATTTTCATTATTACAAACTACCAACTCCATTTTTATGGTGGAGTGATGTTGAAAATGCTTCATTAAATTTTCGGCATTGCTGCCATTGCCACTGGCAAAAATGGCGATATGGTGTGTTTTTTTCACGGCGCAAAAATGCAAAGTAGATTCTTAATTTCTTTAAATTTTATTTCACCCCAAAATCAATTCGCACCGTGATGGTAGCTTTTTTACTTTTTGATGTGGTGTTAAATGCACCGCCCGAATTGAAATCTTCATTTGTGTCTAATCCTGTAATTTGGAAAATACCCATGTTGCATTTTTTAATGTCACCTAAATTTCCCCCACTATTTTTTGCAATTACCTCGGCTCGTTGCTTCGCATCAGCACTGGCTTTGGCTAATAAATCCAATTTCAGTTCCGATAATTTTGAGTAATAATAGGATGGCGCAGATGAATTTAATTCGATACCATCTTCAATTAATTCAGTGGATTCTCTCGAAATCTTTTCAACCTTTTCAATTTCTTTTGAATCCACATTAACACTTTGTAAAAGTGAATAGCCCGTAAAGTCGCTCCCAATTTGTCTTCCGTTGGCATCAAATTTTTGTTCAAAATCTTTTGTGATGGTGATAGCAGAAAAAACCATTTCATTTTCGGTTACTCCTTTTTTTACCAAGTACGATTTTATTTTGCTTTCATCATCTTTCAACTCGGCATAAGCAGATTTTAAATCCATGCTTTTTTTAGAATAGTTGGCATTCCAAACAATTTTATCGCTTTCAAATTCTTTTTCTGCAAGCCCGGTAACAGAGATGGTTTCGGTGGTTTTAAATTTATACTTGTAAGCATTACCAACAATAGTGGCACAAATAATAGCAGCCACTGCACAAATAACAACGGTGAAATTGAGTTTCATTTTTTAGATTTTTTTAGAAAAATAAATGTAGCTTTTTTTGCGCAAAACGCTTGCCACATTTTGTTTTATAGTTCGTCAATCTTAATTCGTTGAACTACCTTTGTTATTCAATTTATTTCATCAAATGAAATTCGATAAAAAAAATCTCAGCAACGAAACGCTAGTTGAGTTATACAAAAACATCGCTTTGCCACGAGCGATTGAAGAAAAAATGTTATTGCTTTTGCGCCAGGGAAAAGTAAGCAAATGGTTTAGTGGTATTGGTCAGGAAGCCATATCTGTAGGCGTTGCTAGCGCATTGCAACAAGATGAATGGGTGATGCCATTGCACAGAAATCTCGGAATTTTCACTACCCGAAAAATGCCTTTGGATAAATTGTTTATGCAATTGCAAGGCAAGAAAAACGGCTTCAGCAAAGGCCGTGAAAGAAGTTTTCATTTTGGAAGTGCTGAACATCATATCTGTGGAATGATTTCACATTTGGGCCCACAACTTTCATTGGCTGATGGCGCAGCGTTGGCATACAAACTTCGCAAAGAAAATAAAGTAAGTGTGGCATTTACAGGTGATGGTGGCACCAGTCAGGGAGATTTTCATGAAGCCTTGAACACCGCCGCAGTATGGGGTTTGCCTGTGATTTTTGTAATTGAAAATAATGGCTATGGTTTATCAACCCCAACCAACGAACAATTTGTTTGCGAAAAATTATCCGACAGAGCCATTGGTTATGGCATGAAAGGCATCACGATTGAAGGCAATAATATTTTAGAGGTTTATCATACCATGCAGGAAGCTCGTGAATATTGCATTCGTGAGCAAAAACCGATTTTGGTAGAATGTATGACTTTCAGAATGAGAGGACATGAAGAGGCCAGCGGTGTGAAATATGTGCCGAAAGAATTGTTTGAACAATGGGGAAAATTAGACCCAGTGATGAATTTTGAAAATTATTTGCTGGAAGAAAAAATTATTACACAACAATTTATTGATGAAACCAAAGCCAATTTCAAACATGAAATAGAAAGCAATTTAGAAATCTGTTTCAATTCGCCCGAACCAATTGCAAATACGGAAGAAGAGATGAACGATATTTTTGCTCCGCATAAACAATCATTTCTACTTCATCATCAATCATCAGAATCAAAAGAAATGCGATTGGTTGATGCGATTAGCGAAGGCTTGAAAGAGAGCATGCAAAAGCATTCCAACCTTATCATCATGGGGCAAGATGTGGCTGAATATGGTGGTGTGTTTAAAATCACCGAAGGGTTTGTGAATGAATTTGGCAAAGAAAGAGTTCGTAACACTACTCTTTGCGAAAGCGCCATCATTGGTATTTCGTTGGGCTTGAGTTTGGAAAAATATAAAGCCGTGATGGAAATGCAATTCGCAGATTTCGTGACGGAAGGCTTTAATCAGATTGTAAATAACCTAGCGAAAATTCATTATCGTTGGGGACAAAATGCTGATGTGGTGGTGCGTATGCCTACAGGCGCAGGCGTTGGTGCAGGCCCATTTCACAGCCAAAGCAATGAAGCATGGTTTACTAAAGTGCCGGGTTTGAAAGTGGTTTATCCATCAACACCAGCAGATGCAAAAGGCTTGTTGATAGCGGCAATCAACGACCCAAATCCTGTGATGTTCTTTGAACACAAAGCTTTATACAGAAGTGTAAGTGGCATGGTGCCGACCGATTATTATGAAATTGAAATTGGCAAAGCCAATGTG
>CAIQHW010000159.1 GCA_903871715.1 uncultured bacterium | reverse complement strand
AGGGATAGGGTGGCGTTTTTAAGGGTTTGCTCGGGTAAATTCTCCCGCAATACGTATTACAAGCATTGCAGGTTAGATAAAGATGTGCGTTTCAGCAATCCGTACTCGTTTATGGCCCGCGAAAAAGATATAATTGAAGAAGCCTATCCTGGCGATGTGGTGGGTTTGTTCGATACAGGAAATTTTAAAATTGGCGATACATTAACCGAAGGTGAAGATGTAATGTTTACAGGCATTCCCAGCTTTTCGCCCGAAATTTTTAAAGAGGTGGTAAACAAAGACCCACTTAAAACTAAGCAATTAGAAAAAGGATTGCAACAATTAACTGATGAAGGTGTGGCGCAATTATTTACCCAAAATATGGGGCATAAAAAAATCATCGGAACTGTTGGTGAATTGCAATTTGAAGTGATTCAATATCGCTTATTGCATGAATATGGCGCAACGGTAAGTTTTGTTACTTTGCCATATTACAAAGCATGTTGGATAACTTGTGATGATGCGAAAAAACTGGAAGATTTCTGCAAATTTAAAAATCAATTTCTGGCTAATGATAAAGATGGTCACTTGGTTTATTTAGCCCAAAGCAGTTGGTACTTAGATACAGAGCGAAAAAACAATCCTGATATTCATTTCCATTTTACCAGTGAGTTTATGAATGATGAGGTGTAAACAATTTGATAATTTGTTGATGTGCTAATTTGTTAATTAATAAATACACCATGCCCGAAACTACACTACTCATCACTGTTACCGCATCAGTTGTTCTGCTGAAGGACAACAAAATATTGTTGGTGCAGGAAGATAAAATCAAGAATAGAAATTTATGGAATCTTCCTGGTGGTAGATTTGAATTGCATGAACCAGTAATGGATTGTGCCTTAAGAGAATGTTTGGAAGAAACTGGCTATAAAGCACAACTAACGTCGCTTTTAGGTCTATATAAGTATGTTGCCAACGGAAAATACGATTTAATAAGGTACGTTTTTTTAGCAGAAATAATTGGCGAACAAACTACTTATTGGACACATGAAATTAAAGCCCATCGCTGGGCAACATTAGATGAAATGGATAAAATAAAAGATAACGAATGGTTGGCACCAAATTGCATCAGAGCAATTATTAAAGATTTGCGAACCTCAAAATTTTTTCCGTTAGATGTAGTAAAATGGTGCTAGCGATTATTGAGTTTTCACTTTTAGAGCTTCTCAATTAATTGGTTTTTTCAAAATATTTTTTCATGGTTTCAATAGCAGCCCAACCTTCTCTTCCCAAATCAATTGTAAAATCGGTTACGTATAAATCAATGTGCTGCTGCATTACAGCAGGTTGCATGCTTTGCGCATGTTGTTTTACAAAATCGGTTAGCAAAGGTTTTCGATTCATTGCCCATTGCACACTTTGCTTTAAAAGCGCATTAATTTGTGTTTTAATTTCGGTTCCTAATTTTTTATGAATAACAATGCCGCCCAGCGGAATGGCACAACCTGTTTCGCTTTCCCACCATTCGCCCATGTCTATCAATTTT
>CAIQHW010000158.1 GCA_903871715.1 uncultured bacterium | reverse complement strand
TACCTAAAACAAATGCGCCCACTTTTACTTCGTTGGAAATTTTCACGACAAATAAATTTTTGCAAATTTAAGTAATTCAAAACAATGTTGCCCAATACACCGTTTTTGATTTTACTTTTACAAAAAATATTTCTAAATGAAAATTGCATTTCATGGCGCAGCACATTGTGTAACGGGTAGCAAACATTTAATCACTTTAAAAAACGACAAGAAGATTTTGCTGGATTGTGGCATGTTTCAAGGCGGTGGCGAAGAAACTGAAACACTTAATCGCACTTGGGGATTCGAGCCTTCGGAAGTGGATGTGTTGATTTTGTCGCATGCGCACATCGACCATTCGGGCTTAATTCCAAAGTTAGTAAAAGATGGTTTTAAAGGAAATATTTTCTGCACACCAGCTACTCTAGATTTAACTGAAGTATTACTATACGACTCAGCTTATATTCAAGAAAGCGATATAAAATTTGTAAACAAAAAAAGAGCAGCACAAGATTTAATACCGTTGAAAGCCTTATACACAGCGAATGATGTGAGAAATTGCCTATTGCATTTTAAAGCCGTTGATTATGAAACTTGGTTCGAACCATTGCCTAATGTAAAAGCGCAATACACTGATGCAGGGCATATTGTAGGCTCGGCGGCAGTTCATTTAGATATTTTGGAAAATGAACAAACTTGTAGAATTAGCTTTAGTGGCGACATTGGCAGATACAACAATGCCATTTTAAATTCGCCAAAAACATTTCGCCAAGCCGATTTTATTATTTGCGAATCTACTTATGGTGATAGATTGCACGATGATAAAATGCTTACTTCTCAACAATTATTGGATGCCATCACACACACCTGTCTGCACAAAAAAGGCAAGCTCATTATTCCAGCTTTTAGTGTAGGTAGAACGCAAGAAATTTTATTTGCGCTCAATCAATTAGAGTTGAATGGAAAATTGCCAAATCTGGAATACTATGTAGATAGCCCACTTTCAGCCGATGCTACCACTATTTTGAAAAAACACAAAGAGTGTTTCAATGCACATTTGCAAAAATTAATGCTTACTGATAAAGACCCTTTTAATTTTACAGGATTGCAATTTATTGTGGATAAAGAAGATTCACAATCGCTCAATAATCACAAAGAACCGATGGTCATCATTTCAGCATCGGGCATGGCAGATGCAGGCAGAGTAAAGCATCATATTGCACACGGCATTGATGATGAACGCAATACAATTTTAATTGTGGGTTATTGCGAACCTTATTCGTTGGGTGGAAAATTGATGAGAGGTGATAAACGAGTGCGCATTTATGGCGAAGAATATGCGGTAAATGCCGAAGTGCAAATCATCCGCTCATTTAGCGCTCATGGCGACTATGAAGACATTTGTCAGTTTTTGGCTTGCCAAGATCCGAAACAAGTGGACAAATTTTTTGTGGTGCATGGCGAATATGAAACGCAGAAAACATTTCAACATCGCTTACTAAAAAAGGGATTTAATGAAGTGATTGTGCCACGAATGCACCAAGAAATATTTTTGTAAAAAAACTGCAACATGGCTTCATTAGCCCGTTGCAGTTCCTTCTTTCTAAAAACAACCTATGATAAACTACTCAAAATTTGTTGAGCAAAAGAACATTTTAACAACCTCGGTTCATCAACTCATACAACTGATATTTACTGTTATCAAAACTGAACTCATCAAATACTTCGTAATAATTTTGTTTGTCGATAACATTGCGAAACGCTGATTTAGCAATACTTAAGCGATTATTTTCAAAATCGAATTGTTGCAAAATGGCATACACTTGATTGCTGTTTAAATAATTATTGTACACAAAATCCATTGCCATTTCTTTGCGATTATTTTCAAAATCCTCACTCGTTAAAGCGTACATAAAATCATCAAAAGTTTGTGCATCAACTGCATAAATATCATAACCAAAGGTGGGATAAATGCCGCAATTGTAATTGATGTAAAATTGTCTGCCATTGAAATTTGCGTAGTGATTGTGATAACCATTTCCAAAATTTATCCAATTGTGAATAGTTGAATGGTAGTGGTTTTCACCGCCTCTGTGGTCATTGTGATAATTATTATACCCTCCATTGTAATGCCCACCATTTTCATTTCTACCATGATTTTCACCCCCGCCATAATTATGATTCCAACCATTATTTCCATCACCGTTTTCATTTCTTTCATGACGTCTTCTATCATTTTCATTATTACCAAAACTAGCAACTGGAGCGACTTGCACATTGTTTATAGGTGCATGATAAGCTATTCTATTTTCGCTTGCCCTATTTTCACTTGTGCTGAAACTGGCTGATGGTCGGGCATTTGAGATATTTTGCTGAGGATGAAAATTATTTTCGGCTCGATTATTTGAAACTGCACGAGCAGAAAAATTATTGTTGTTAAACGATTGTTCACGACCGTGTTGCGCATAAATTTTAGTTGATAAAACACTTGCCAACAGGGCTACTAAAAGAAATTTGTTTTTCATAACGATACGATTTAATTGTTTTGTAAATTGTTACATCTACACTATTTCAATCGCCGTGCCAAAAACTAATTTCTAATTTTCATTTACCTTCCAGCCCAATAATGGCAAGCCTTTCAGGCTATTCATCAATTCGTTGGTAGGTTCAATTTTGATTGATGATTTCATCAACACTTGATAATTGTTGTCGGTATCTACCAATTTTACTTTTAGCTGACATTGCCCAGGATATTGATGGCATATAGCTTTCAACGATGCAATGAATTTTACATCCACATCTTTTAGGTTAACATATATTGCTACATTTTTTGCTTCTTGCTCCCTTAC
Organism: uncultured bacterium; assembly: GCA_903871715.1. GTDB lineage: Bacteria > Bacteroidota > Bacteroidia > Chitinophagales > CAIODY01 > CAIODY01. The sequence continues at coordinate 5,932 of CAIQHW010000158.1, read as the reverse complement.
CATACTCAACAATGTAATGGATGAAATTTTAAACTCGAACAAATCAGCATTGTTGTAACGCTTTTTGTAAACGCCTTTGATGAACAATGCCTTGCCTTCTTCCAAGTAGGGATTGTATTTAATGTAATCAGCTTTGAACAACATAAATTCCGCTGAGCCTTTAAAATCTTCCAATGTGAAGCGAATATATTTATCGCCATTTTTATCCAAGCGCACATCTGTTTTAGTAATGATGCCTGCCAAAGCCACAGGCTTATCTTTCACGGCAGTGTAATTGGTTAAATCGGCATTCGTAAAATTCTCCACTTCCAATTGATAACTATCTAATGGATGTCCACTCAAATAAAATCCGGTTACTTCTTTTTCTTGTCGAAGCCGCTCCATCAAGCTCCAGTGTGGCACTTCAGGAAATATAGGTTCTTTAATTGCCATGGTTTGCGAAGTGTTGCCAAACAAACTTGCCACATTACTTGTTTTGGAATCTTGCGCTGAACCTGCCCATCGAATGCTGCTTTCGATAAAAGAAACATTTTCGTTTTTCGGGATTTCAAAATATTGTGCTCTGTGCCCTGCATTAAAATCATCTAGCGCACCAGCCATAGCTAAGGCTTCCAAGCTTTTCTTGTTGACCGTTCGCAAATTCACACGTTTCATCAAATCGAAAAACGATTTGTAAGCACCATTTTTATTGCGCTCTTCCATAATTGATTCCACTGCTGCATCGCCCAAACCCTTGATGCCACTCAATGCGAAACGAAGTTTGCCTTCTTTATTTACTGTAAATGCTTTGTCGCTTTCGTTAATGTTGGGCCCTAAAACTTCCAAACCCATACGTTTGCATTCGTTTGTTAAAAAGCTGATGGTGGTTACATCGCTGGTTTTGCGGCTCATCACAGCCGCCATATATTCTGCTGGAAAATTGGCTTTTAAATAAGCAGTTTGATATGCTAATACAGAATACGCAGCAGCATGACTTCGATTGAAACCGTATTCAGCAAAGCGTTCCATCAAATCAAAAATTTCGTTCGATTTTTTTTCAGCTATCTGATGCAGCTCTGATGCGCCTTTTACAAATTTCTCTCTTTCCTTCGCCATTTTTTCTTTGTCTTTTTTTCCCATTGCTCGGCGAAGCAAATCGGCACCACCCAACGAATAACCAGCTATAATCCTTGCGCACTGCATGATTTGCTCTTGATACACCATAATTCCATTTGTTGGTTTCAACAAATTTTCTAACAAAGGATGCGGAAATTCAATTTTTTCTTTGCCATGTTTTCGGTTGATGAAACTCGGAATATTATCCATCGGACCAGGGCGATAAAGTGCATTCATGGCAATCAAATCTTCTATCGAAGTGGGCTTTAATTCTTTCAAATATTTTTGCATGCCGGGGCTTTCAAACTGAAAGATGGCAACGGTTTCGCCTTTTTGAAATAAATGAAAAGTTTTGTCATCATCCAGCGGAATGTTGTCAATATCAATGTCAACTCCTCTATCTTTTTTGATGAGAAAAAGTGCATCCTGAATGTTGTTTAAATTCGTTAATCCCAAAAAGTCCATCTTCAACATGCCAGCATCTTCAATCACTTTTCCATCAAATTGGGTAACATACAAATCCGAATCTTTTGCCAACGAAATTGGAATGTATTTCGTTAAATCATCGGGTGCAATAATCACTGCCGATGCATGAATACCGCTGTTTCTAACCGAACCTTCCAACACTTTTGCTTGCGCTAAAATTCTTGCACGGATGTCATTTCCTTTCACAATTTCTTGCAAATCTTTTGAAGCTTCAATCGCTTTTTCCAAAGTAATTCCAGGCGTTTCAGGAATCATTTTTGTGAGCGCAGTAGAATCGGCAATGGGATATTCCATCACCCGTGCCACATCCTTGATGGCTGATTTAGCGGCCATGGTGCCATAAGTAATAATTTGCGCCACTTGATTTTTACCGTATTTTTCTACCACATAATCAATCACTTTTTGTCGCCCCACATCATCAAAATCGGTATCGATATCGGGCATGGTTACCCGTTCAGGATTTAAAAATCTTTCAAAAAGCAAATCGTATTTTATCGGGTCGATGTTCGTAATTTCAATACAATAAGCCACCGCAGAACCAGCAGCAGAGCCACGACCAGGTCCTATCATTACACCAATTTCTTTTCCTTTGCGGATAAAATCGCTCACAATTAAAAAGTAACCGCTAAATCCCATTTTAACAATTACATCCAATTCAAAATTCAATCGCTCTTCAATTTCGGGCGTTAAAATTTTGTATCTTTTTCTTGCACCTTCAAAAGTTAAATGCCGCAAATATTCGTTGGAATCTGTAAATGGCGCAGGCAGCGGAAAATGCGGCAACAAAATATCTCTCTTTAAATTGGGCGGCGTAATTTTTGAAACAATCTCATTTGTATTGTCAATTGCTTCGGGCAAATCAGGAAACAGCGCACTCATTTCTTGCGTTGTTTTAAAATAAAATTCATCGTTGGGGAAACCAAATCGCTGACCTTTTTCATCGCCTTTTGGCGTACTCAAAAATTCGCCTGTGTTGATGCAAAGCAAGATGTCGTGGGCATCTGCATCCTTTTTATCAATGTAGTGTGAATCGTTGCTGGCAATAATTTTCACGTTATATTTCTTTGCAAATTTCAACAACACGGCATTTACCTTTTCTTGGTCAGCCATGTTATGGCGTTGCAATTCGATGTAAAAATCTTCGCCAAAAATATCCAACCACCATTTAAATTCTTTTTCACCAACTTCTTCGCCATGTTGCAAAATGGCTTGTGGCACTGATGCACCTATGCAGCAGGTTGTAGCAATTAATCCTTCGTGATATTGCAATACCAATTCTTTATCAATTCGTGGATACTTGCTGTACAAGCCTTGTATGTAGCCCAATGAGCAAAGCTTTGCCAAGTTTTGATAGCCTGCTTGATTTTTCGCCAACAACAATTGATGAAATCTTTCGTCTTTATTTTCTTTTGTAAAATTCTTTTTGTAGCGGTCTTCCACCACATAAAATTCGCAACCTACAATTGGTTTTATATTTCGCTTGTTGGCTTCGGCTACGAATTTAAAAACACCAAACATATTGCCGTGGTCAGTAATAGCAACGGCTTGCATGTTGTCTTTCACGGCCTTGTCCAACATGCCATTGATGCTGCTGGCACCATCCAAAAGTGAATATTGCGTATGACAATGAAGATGAGAAAATTGCATTTGGGTAATTTGCTAATGAGTTGATTTGCTAATCTGCTAATTGAAAAATACTCTCAATTTTTTTTAACAAAATTGAACAACATTTTTGGGATGGCGAATGTATGAATTTAGCAAGTGCCGAAATCAACAATTGATGCACATTTTAATTTTAGCTAAAATTATTTCACAAATATTTTTTCAACCACACTTCCGCTTTTTCTTCATCGCTAAAACTTTTCATTGGGATTGGAGAAGCAATAAACTTGAACAACACATTCATAATTATTTTTCCAACACCACTGCTCGAAACCATTGCCATGGCTTTGTAAGCTCTTGGTAAAACTTCACGAACATATTCTTGAGTTGCTTTATCAGGTTTACCACTGTTGCTTACAAATGTTAAAAGACATACAGGTTTTTGATGAGTAATTTCTTGAACCATTTCAAAGTTTGCTTTCACATTTTCTTTAGTTCGCAATACTTTGTTGGAAACTGAATACAAAATTTCTCCTTCCCACCAATAAGTGGCAATTTCGCTTTTAAATAATTGTTTGTCGATTGGTGTTTTCATATTATTCTTTCACCATTTTAGCTGCCGTGATATTTCTAGTAAAAAATATTCCAGTCCATTGATACTTTCGTTTCGGATTTGCCAACATCAAAAAATAATCATAGTCAACAGCTTTTGAAACTGAATTTTCGCCATAATCAATTTGCTTTAATTGTAGCCCATTACCACTGTTATTGCGCATTTCACCTTTGATATAAAATTCGTTCAGCGAACAAATTTTATTTTTCACATTCAAAGTTGAATCATTCGCTAAAAATTTTCCCATCGTTGTTCTGTCAGTCAAAATCTGATTATGAATATTGCCGCTGATGGTTACCATTTTATATTTCGGATGTTTTATAAAATCATTTTTCAAATTTTCGTACATCAAAAAATCTCTGTCGTTGTAGGCTTGCAAAGATGTATCACAATCAAAAAAGAAAATTTTCACTTTTTCATTTTGATGAAATGCAGCAATCAAATCAGCCCAGGTGTAACATTCTCTGCCGCTTAAATAATCTGGGTTGGCAAAAAATTTTGACTGATAAACACTTTCGATTGTTTGCTCTGTCAAATATCTTTTCATCATCTTATTGGGAATTTCCAACCCTAATAAAACACTATCGCCATGTTCGGAAAAAAGTTGTGTAATACCTTTTGCAAACAATGCAGCTTCATTGGTTCCATGCATTTCACCGACCATAATAATTTGATAACTGGCAAGTAATTGATAAGCAGCTTCGTTTAATTTATCTAATCGTTCTAGTTTGATTGCATGTTGTTGGATGTAAGTAGTAGAAGAATCTTGAGCGATTGTTTGCAAAGAAATTAGCAAAAAAATGGAGCTTAAAATTTTGCTCACTTTAAATTGATTCTACGTGTTTCTTGAAATTATCCAAAATCATTTGCCAGCCTTGTTGTTGCATTTCAAATGGGTTTTCAGATTCAGGTTCAAACATTTCAACCACTTTAGTTGAATCATTTTCAGCAATAAATTGCACTGACATTTTTCTTCCGTCACCCATTGTTGAAGCGATGAATTCATTCGTTTTCACCTCATCATGAATGCCCCAAAAATCAAAAGAAAAACTTCCATCTTTTGCAGCCATAGTAGCTGAAAATTTTCCACCAACTTTCAAATCATTTTCTGATTTCGGGCAATGCCAATCATCACCTGCATGATTCCATTGCATGATATGTTCGGGCGTTGTCCAGCATTGCCAAACTTTTTCTACCGAAGCATTGATGGTTGCTTCAACCGTAATTGGATTTTTCATTTTTGTTTATTTTGACAGAAAATAGATGGTTCAGATTTCTATGATTTTTTTTAGATTAATCTTTTCAAATCATAAAAATCTGCGTTTAAATTTTTTAACTTTTTGGGTAATCATAATTAATCATCCATTTCACACCGTATTTATCAGACCAAATTCCGAAGTAAGCACCCCAAAAAGTATCCTGAATAGGCATTTCAACTTTTCCACCGATTGACAAGCCATTGAAAATTTTATCGGCTTCTTCTTTCGATTCAGCATTTAATGATAATGAAATTTGATTGCCTGAAATCAATTGATGCCCTGCTGACTCCAACATATCTGTTGCCATTAAAGTAATGTTGTTATTTATTTTCAGAGCAATGTGCATGATTTTATTTTTATCCTTTTCGGGTAAATTATCAGCAGCACCAGGCACATCGCTGAAGCGTTGAAACGTGATAAATTCACCACCGAAAACTGATTTATAAAAACTCATTGCTTCTTCCGTGTTACCCAAAAAATTTAAGTAAGGAACTAGTTGTGTCATGATTTTATTTTTTCTTTTTTGATTTTTCTAAATTTTCTTTAACCCGAATTTTCACAATTTTTTTGATTAAAGCAGTGGGTAGTGGTTTGTTTAATTCAAATTGAATTGTGCCTTTTGAAGTTTTGTAGTTTTTCAATTCATCTTTCATTTCCTCAATCAAACCTGCATTGGCTGGAAACAAACTGCAATGATTTTTGAAGCCAGCAAAATAAACCAAAATTCTGCCGTAAGCCTTAAAAGCGGGCATGTTGTAGCTAATTACTTCTTCAGCATCGGGCGAAATTTCTACAACAATTTTTCTGATTTTTTGCAACATCAATTTCACTTCATCGGCTTGCGAAATCAAATATTCGTTAATGGTTTTAAAATCGT
>CAIQHW010000157.1 GCA_903871715.1 uncultured bacterium | reverse complement strand
GTTGCTACTTTTATGGGTGCAATGGTTTCGTGCAATCAAATGGGCAATGCGCCTATTGGTGCTGATTTAGACAAGAAAATTGATTCTATCAAACAAGCAAAATTAGAAGCTTTGCAAAAAGAATCTGATAGTTTGTGCAAAATCAAAATGAAAACCGTAGTAATGGAAAAAGCTGATTCAATTGCTAAAGCCATGAAAGAATCTAACAAACACAGTTAATTTTTTAACCTCAAACAATAATTATTTTATCATGAAAAAAATATCATTCATTATTATAGGCGGTGTGATTGCATTAGCTTCGTGCAACAACAAAGGCATCGACCCAGCCAAACAACAAGCACATATTGATTCGGTTGTCAACTCTTTTTTAGATTCTAAAAAAGCTGATTTGCAAAAAATGTGCGACGACCAAATTATGCAAGCAGCACAAGATAGTGCTAAAATGATTTTGGAAGATGAAAAGAAAAAAGGTATGCACCATTGGGCACCAAAGCCTGTGGTGAAAAAAGAAGAACCAAAACCAGTTGTTGGTAATCAAGGTAAAAAAACTGATGCTAATGCTGCATCAGGAACTAACATGGGCAAGAAGACTGATGCCAATGTATCACAAGGTGTTAACTTGGGCAAAAAGCACAATTAATTTTTACCCTAAAAAATAAAAAAAGCCTCTTGTAAAAATTACAAGAGGCTTTTTTATTTGAGAATATTTTGAAAATAAAAAAGGCTGATTATTTAAAAATAATCAGCCTTTTTTAGAATTGATTATTAATTAGTTTTGAACTGCTGTATAAGTATCAGTAACTGTTTTGTTGGTGTGTCCTGATGTGTTATCTGGATAAACTGCAACATAGCTAATTGAAACTTTACCTGCAGCGATAGAACCACTTCCATTGAATGTAGTACCTGCAATAATTTGATTAGTAAATGTAAATGTTGTGCTCGAAGTCATTGTTGCTGGTACATTATAAGAACCAGTTGTGAAATTATAGTTGCCCAAGTTTCCAATTAAAATTGAATTTACATTCGATCCTTTTGTAATTGCAATTGCATAAGTAGTGGTTGAAGTGTGTGAACTTGAATTCCAAGAAGAATCAGTATGACCACTTTCAGTAAAAGAACCGCTCACCAAAAATTTAGTTCTCATTTCTGTGCTGCAAGTTGCATCTTCATAACCAGTTGTGCAATTACAAGTACCATCGGTACAAGTGCCACCGTTGTTACAAGTTACATTTTTACATTTGTCAGTTGTACAACTGTTTAAATACACAACAGTTGAAACTGTTAAGAAAGCCGCAATGGCAAAGGCAAAAAATTTAATACTTTTCATGATTGATAATGATTTTGTTTTTTGATTTATTTAGTCGCAAAGGTAATAATAGATTTTAAAAAGCAAAAAAAAAGTGCTTTTAAAAACTCCATGTCTTTTAAAATTAACAGTTAGTTCAATTATCGTGTAAACAGCGTATTGCGTTATTCAAATTAATGAAGTAGGTTTGCAGCTCTTAATTTTAACCACACCATTTTATTAAATGACAATAGGACTATTAAAAGAATCTGCCCCCGAAAACCGTGTGGCATTGATGCCTGAAAGTGTTGCCACTATTTTAAAAATGAATGTACAGGTAATTGTTGAAAGCGGCGCAGGCGCTAATGCCAGTGCGGCTGACGATGATTATAAAAAAGCTGGCGCTACGATTGGAACTCGGCAGCAGGCTTTGCAGGCTGATTTGGTGTTGGGCATCCGCGGCATTGATGATAATGATTTTAACAGTTTAAAGTCATCGGCAGTTTTGTTGGGTCAATTTTTACCATTGTTTAATGCGCCGAAAATGAAATCGGTGGCGGCAAAAAATATTTCGTTGATTAGTTTAGATTCTATTCCACGAACCACAAGAGCGCAAGCGATGGATGTGTTGAGTTCGCAAGCTAACTTGGCGGGCTACAAAGCAGTGGTGTTGGCGGCTACAGAGTATCCACGAATTTTTCCGATGTTGATGACCGCTGCTGGAACTATCACACCAGCAAAGGTTTTGATATTAGGCGCTGGTGTGGCAGGATTGCAGGCAATAGCCACAGCCAAGCGTTTGGGCGCAGTGGTAGAAGTGTTTGATACCCGACCAGCTGTGAAAGAAGAAGTGATGAGCTTGGGTGGAAAATTTATTGAAGTAGAAGGCGCAGCCGATGCTTCAAAAGCAGGCGGATACGCTGTGGAGCAAAGTGAAGATTTTATTAAACGCCAAAAAGAAAAAATTCACGAGCATGCTTCCAAAGCCGATATTATTATCACCACAGCACAAATTCCTGGTCGCAAAGCCCCAATTTTAGTGGAACGAGCAACTATTGATGCCATGAAACCTGGCAGTGTAATTATTGATTTAGCAGCATCAACAGGTGGAAATACTGATTTAACAAAGGACAGAGAAACAGTGATGTACAACGGAATTAAAATCATTGGAAACTCAAACTTGGCAGGCGATACAGCCATTGCAGCCAGTACATTGTATGGCAAAAACGTGATTAACTTTTTGAAATTAATTGTAACCAAAGAAGGCAGCTTGAATTTGAATTTTGAAGATGATTTGGTAAAAGGAAGTTGCATCACACACGGCGGAAATATTGTGAATGAAAAAGTGAAAGAACTCGCCAATTAAAATCAATTCAACGATTTAGAAATTTAGAAATGGAAATACATTTCGCCATTTTTTAATTTTTAAATCTCTAAATTTTTAAATCTCTTAATCAAAAAAAATATGGACTTTTTAACCGACCTTTTTTCGCAAGATGTAAACGTAAGAATGCTGTACATCATCATTCTATCAATTTTTGTAGGCATCGAAGTCATCGAAAAAGTGCCAACCATTTTGCACACACCGCTAATGAGTGGTGCCAATGCCATTCATGGTGTTGTCATCATCGGTTCCATAATAGTAATGGGCAAAGCCCAGCCAGACGACTATTTGGTGATGATACTTGGATTTTTAGCTGTGGTGTTTGGAACACTAAATGTGGTGGGTGGATTTGTAGTAACAGACAGAATGTTGGAACTTTTTAAAAAGAAAAAATAAATCAATTAGGCGATTAGATAATTAGGAAATGAGCAAATGAAATTGCCGTCTTAATTTTCTAATCTTCTCATTTTCTAATCTACTAATTTTAATAAAATAATGAGCAATTCTGCACTCTTAAACATTTGTTACTTAATCGGAAGTCTTGGTTTTATCATTGGCTTAAAAATGTTATCAAAACCCGAAACAGCCCGAAAAGGCAACTGGGTAGCGGCTGTAGGCATGGCAATCGCTATTTTCGGCACCATATTTTTGTATGAATTTACAAACGATGCTGGCGAAGTTTCGCATGTAAGCAACCTGATGTGGATTTTTGGTGGAATGGTAATTGGAACAATTTTAGGAACTGTTTCAGCCAAAAAAGTACAAATGACAGCCATGCCACAAATGGTTTCTATTTTCAACGGAATGGGCGGTATTTGCGCTGGATTGATTGGTATCATTGAGTTTCGACATTTAATTCATGCTACCGAAATAAGCGGTGGTTCATTAATGACTGGCCATGCTATCACCATTTTGTTGGGCTTGATTATTGGCTCAGTTTCCTTTGCAGGTTCAGTTATCGCATTCTTAAAATTGAATGGAAACCTTGGTGATTATAGCTTTAAAGGTCAAACTTATTTTAATCTCTTATTTTTAGTAGCCGTTTTTGGTGTAGCATTTTTTATGTTAAATGGTGATCTTGCCAATGCACACATGATGATGTATGCCTTGTTTGGTATGGCTTGCATTTATGGAATTTCATTTGTGATGCCGATTGGAGGCGCCGATATGCCAGTTGTAATTTCATTGCTCAACTCGTTTACTGGCGTTGCTGCTGCGTTTGGCGGCTTTCTTTACAACAACCAAGTGATGTTAACAGGTGGAATTTTAGTAGGCGCAGCAGGAACTTTATTAACGGTTTTGATGTGCAAAGCCATGAATCGTTCGTTGATGAATGTTATTATCGGTTCATTTGGAGGTGGCTCTGCAACTGCTATTACAGGCGAAGGCGGCGGCACAATAAAAGAAATTTCGGTGGGTGATGCTGCCATCAACATGAGCTATTCTAAAAAAGTAATCATTGTGCCAGGCTACGGCTTAGCAGTGGCACAGGCTCAACACATTTGTCATGAATTAGAAAAACAATTAGAAGAAAAAGGTGTGGAAGTAAAATACGCCATTCATCCAGTGGCAGGGCGTATGCCAGGACACATGAATGTGTTGTTGGCAGAGGCTGATGTTTCTTACGATAAATTATTAGAAATGGATTTTGCTAATGATGAATTTGCTACCACAGATGTGGTGTTGATTTTGGGCGCAAACGATGTGGTAAATCCTGCAGCAAAAACAAATCCTGCTTCGCCAATTTATGGTATGCCTATTTTAGAAGTAGAAAAAGCAAAAACTGTGATTGTGAATAAACGCAGTATGAATAAGGGTTACGCAGGCATCGACAATGAATTATTTTATGGCAATAAAACACGAATGTTGTTTGGCGATGCTAAAAAAATATTAGCCGAATTAGTGAATGAAGTGAAAGCGAATTAACAATGTGCTGATGTGATAATATGCTAATGTGCTAATGAAATACAGAATCCCGAAATGCTGAAAAGTGTTTCGGGATTTTTTGTTTATATGACTTTACCGCACCAAACTGACATCACCTTTTTTGGTTTGTAGTTGAATCTATTCCTTCACAAACTTCGCATTGCTTATATTGCCTTGTGCATCAGTAGCTTTGATGAAATAAATGCCAGAAGGATAGTCGTAAGTAT
>CAIQHW010000156.1 GCA_903871715.1 uncultured bacterium | reverse complement strand
GCCATGTTGGGTGGTTTGGAATGTCAAAAATGCCATTACTAAAATAATTTGATAATTAGCCGACGTGCTAATTTGCTAAAAAAAAGGAATTTAAGTCTTAGTTGCCTTTGTGGCAAAAAATAAATTTAAGAATGGAAAAAAAATATTGGAAAGGTTTTGAAGAATTGCAACAAACCGATGCACACAAAGCAACGGTGCAAAATGAATTTGCAGAAGAGTTGCCATTGTCAGACATGTTTAGCGACAGCATTATTTCAAAAGGCACAGGTCGTCGTGATTTTTTGAAAATGATGGGCTTTAGCGTTGCTGCTGCTACCATTGCAGCCAGTTGCGAAATCCCTGTTCGTAAAGCCATTCCTTATGTGATTAAACCTGAAGAAGTGGTGCCAGGTGTTGCCAATTGGTATGCATCTACTTATGCTGATGGCGGCGAATATTGCAGCATCATGGTTAAAAGTCGTGAAGGCAGACCTATTAAAATTGAAGGGAATCACAATTCAATTATTTCTAAAGGTGGCACTAGTGCTCGTGTTCAAGGCAGCATTTTAAGTTTGTATGATACTAGCAGAAGCAAAACGCCGTCTATCAATGGCAGCGAAACATCTTGGGATAAAATTGATGAAGCCATCAAAGGTGAGCTGGCAAAGGGTGCTGTGGCAATCGTTACTTCTACAATTCTTTCTCCAACTACGAAATTAGTGGTGGCAGATTTCATCAAAAAATATTCAGGTAGCAAACATGTAACTTATGATGCGCAATCTTATAGCGGACAGTTGTCGGCTAACGAAGCGACATTTGGCAAACATGCTTTACCATCTTTCAACTTTGATAATGCAAAAGTGATTGTAAGTTTTGGTGCTGATTTTTTAGGCACTTGGGTTTCGCCTATTGAATTTACAAAACAATATGTACAAGGCAGAAAATTGACTGGCGACAAAATGGAAATGAATAAGCATTTTCAAATTGAATCGCATTTAAGTTTAACTGGCGCAAATGCGGATACTAGAATTGTGATTCACCCGAGCGAAGAAGGCTTGGCGGTGGCTGATTTATATAATGCTTTAAATGGTGGCAGTTGCAAAATGCCTGCCATGAAAAAGGTGGCTGATGCTTTGATGGCTGCTGAAAAAGGCTCTACGCTGGTAGTTGCGGGCAGCAATGATGCTAATATTCAAATTGTGGTGAATCATATCAACACACTTTTAGGCAATTATGGTTCCACATTAAATATCAATGCTCATTCAAATTATGCACAAGGAAATGATGCCGAAGTAGCATCATTAATTGATGACTTGAGTGGAGGGAAATATAGTACAGTAATGATTGCAGGCTGTAATCCAGCTTATGATTATCCGAATCAAAAATTTGCCGAAGCAATTAAAAAAGTTGGCTGCCGCATTTCGTTTAATGATAGAATGGATGAAACAACCAAGTTGTGCAATTATCATACACCCGATAATCATTACTTGGAAAGCTGGAATGATGCCGAGCCAAAGGCAGGACAGTATAGCATTTGCCAACCTATCATTTCGCCATTATTCAAAACCCGTCAGTTTCAAGATAGTTTATTAAAGTGGATTGATTGCCCCAATGATTACTATGCTTATTTGCAAGAAAATTGGACAAAAAATATTTTGAAAGGTGATGTAAATGATTGGGATAATGCCGTGAAAATGGGTATTCATGGCGGCGTTGCAGCAGTAGCAGCTGAATCTAATGAAGAAAAAAATGCTAAAAAAGAAGAAAAGAAAAATACAGTTTCATCAACTGCTAATGGCAATGTAAACGAGGCTTTATCAGCTATTAGCAGCACTTACAATGGTAAGAAAGATGCGATGGCAGTAGTGTTGTATGAAAAAGTTGGCATTGGAAATGGCAAATATGCTAACAATCCTTGGTTGCAAGAAATGCCCGACCCAATCACAAAAACAACTTGGGATAATTACGCCATGATTTCCTACAAAACAGCTATGGACTTGAAGTTGTTGGAAAATAATGGCAGTTTATTTAGCGACCATAAACCTTTGTGGGATGCTTCACAAACAAAAATGATAAACATTAAAGTAGGCAGCATAACTGTTAAATTGCCAACTTTAGTTCAACCTGGCATGGCTGATAACACAATTGCCATTGCGGTCGGTTATGGACGAACAGATGCCGGCAAAGTTGGCAATGGTGTGGGTTTTAATGTTTATCCTTTCAAAACTTTTAGCAATGGTGCATGGTTGGCAATGGCTTTAAACGCTGATGTGTCGGCTACTTCAGATAAATATACTTTAGCGCAAACACAAACGCATCATAGTTACGAAGGTAGAAGAGTAATTAAAGAAACTACTTTGGCAGCTCACAAAGCCAATCCCAAAGCAGTAAATGAAGATAGAGAAGAAATTAAAGCGGCAACAACAACGCTTTATGGCGATAATAAATTTTATGGCGACCATAAATATCCTGGGCATAAATGGCACATGGCAATTGATTTAAACAGTTGCACAGGTTGTGGAAATTGCACCGTGGCTTGTCAATCGGAAAATAATGTTTCGGTAGTTGGTAAAGACCATGTGATTCGTGGACATGAAATGCATTGGATTCGTATTGATAGATATTATTCCATTGGCAATGAAGCTGGTGGCTACAACACGATGGAAAAAAATATCAACGCACATCCTGATTTTCAAAATGTGCAAGTGGTATTTCAACCATTGATGTGTCAACATTGTGCCAATGCGCCATGTGAAAATGTTTGCCCTGTAAATGCAACCAGTCACAGCAGTGAAGGTTTAAATCAAATGGCTTATAACCGTTGCATTGGAACAAGATATTGTGCCAACAACTGTCCTTATAAAGTTCGTCGTTTCAACTGGATGGATTGGAACGGAGCAGATAGCTTTGAAGACAATATGATTGCCAGTGTTGAGCAATTAGGAATGGCAGACAGTTTAACGCGAATGGTGTTGAATCCTGATGTAACTGTTCGTGCAAGAGGTGTTATCGAAAAATGTTCTTTCTGTGTGCAACGCATTCAAGAAGGAAAATTAGAGGCGAAGAAAAACAATATGCAATTGCCCGATGGTATGATTAAAACGGCTTGTCAATCATCTTGTCCTGCTGATGCCATTGTGTTTGGTGATATCAATAACAAAGAAAGTGAAGTGCGCAAAATTTATGATTTAGAAGACGAGCGCCGCTTGTATTTTGTGATTGAAGAAATCAATATTCAACCATCTGTTGGTTATTTAGCAAAAGTGCGAAACACAGAAGCAGTGGGCAGTTGGATGGAAAGCAAAGGCAAGCATGAAGAAAAAAAGGAATCAGCAAAAGCGTAATTATTTTTTGAAACAAAATAAAAATTAGCACATTAGCAAATCGGCTAATTAGCAAATTATAAACATTATGTCATTTAAAGAATCAGCACTTCGGGAGCCTTTAGTAGAAGGCAACAAAACGTACAAAGATGTTACCCACGACATCACCAACGGCATTTTTAGTATGCCCAATAGAAGTTGGATGATTGTGTTTTCGCTTTCGGTGGCGTTGCTATTATACGGCATGTTTTGCGTAACATGGTTTGTGTATTATGGTATTGGAACTTGGGGTAGCAACAAAACAGTGGGTTGGGCTTGGGATATCACCAACTTTGTGTGGTGGATTGGTATTGGTCATGCTGGTACTTTAATTTCTGCCATCTTATTATTATTCCGTCAAAAATGGCGTACAGGTGTAAATCGTGCGGCAGAAGCGATGACGATTTTTGCGGTAATGTGTGCAGGTGTATTTCCTGTGTTGCACATGGGTCGTGTTTGGATGGGGTTTTTCATTCTGCCTTATCCTAATAGTCGTGGACCATTATGGCCAAACTTTGTATCACCTTTGTTGTGGGACGTATTTGCGATTTCAACTTATTTTTCAGTATCATTAATGTTCTGGTACACAGGTTTGATTCCTGATATCGCAACAATCCGTGACAGAGCAAAAAAAATCTGGCAACAAAAATTCTACGGTGCTTTATCATTTCTTGTCATGGAACTTATACTTTTTTATTATGCTATTATTATCGCAAAAAATTGTTCAAAAAATACCGACGAATTGATTATACATATCATACTTTCCATTATATTTACTACACCCTATGTTTTCTTTAGTATGTTATCAAATCCT
>CAIQHW010000155.1 GCA_903871715.1 uncultured bacterium | reverse complement strand
GGTGTGAGGCTGCAAGATTTTATTTCACATTATCATTTAGAAGCTGAAGCAAAAATGAATTATGTGGGTATGCAAACACCTGACAAACAATATTATGTGGGTATTGATATGCCCAGTGCTTTGCATCCACAAACGATTTTGTGTTATGAAATGAATGGCAAGGAATTGCAGCAAAATCAAGGGTTTCCGCTGCGTTTAATCATTCCTGTAAAATATGGAGTGAAACATTTGAAGCGCATTGGCACGATGTTTTTTAGCAATGAAAAGCCTGCTGATTATTGGGCAGAACGTGGCTACGATTATTATGCTGGCCATTAATCTTTTGTTGTTAATTCAGTTTTTGCTTTTAACCAAGTTCTGTAATCGGCAATCCATTCGTCTAAATTTTTTGCTTGCTCCAAAAAAATATCGCCCGATTTTGTTCGGCAAAGTTGTGATAAATGCGAACCGCTGTATAATGCTTTTCCAAAATCATTTGCCAAGCTGCGAATGTAAGTGCCGCTGGAACACTGCACTCGGAAGTGCACGTTGGGCATTTCTATTTTGGTAATTTCAAATTCAAAAATGGTAATGAAACGTTTTTTCAATTCTACTTCTTCTTGTTTTCGAGCAGCTAAATAAAGTGGTTTGCCATCTTGTTTCACAGCCGAATAGATAGGCGGATACTGCGTTTGCTCACCAACAAATTTTTTTGCTGTTTCAAAAATCATGTCGTTGGTGATGTGTTCGGTGGGATAAAATTTATCCACAGGAATTTCTAAATCGAAACATGGTGTGGTGCCGCCCAACGTGATGATGCCCGTGTATTCCTTTGTGGTGGCTTGCAATAGCGAAATTGTTTTTGTTTTTTTTCCTGTGGCTAAAATTAAAACACCAGTTGCTAATGGGTCTAATGTGCCAGCATGACCAATTTTTTTGAATTGAATGACGGAGCGAATTTTTCTAACGACATCAAACGAAGTCCAATGCAGTGGCTTGTTTACAACAATTACTTCTCCGTTTTCAAAATCGTACATGGCTTATTTTGTGCTACAAAAGTAGAAATTTATTTCGCTAAAAAATTTCTAAAAACATTTCTATTCTTCAATTTCTACAAAATCATTTTTCTATTTTCACCACATGAAGAAACATTTTTTACTACTCGTTATTTTTCTTTTTGTAAAATTTTCATTTGCTCAAAACACTGATTCGATGGAGATCAGAGCCATTTATAACGAAGCCATGAGTAATGGAAAAAGTTATAAAAACTTAGAGCATTTATGCAAATCAATTGGTGCACGATTAAGTGGCTCCAAGCAAGCTTATGAAGCCGTAGAATATGTAGCGATGTTGATGAAGGAAATGGGTGCAGACACTGTGTTGAAACAGCCGTGCATGGTCCCTCATTGGGTGAGAGGCACAAAAGAAGAAGGCATTATTTACAGAAAAGGATTATCGCCAATGCCTGTAAATGTATGTGCATTGGGCAATTCAGACGGTACGTCACCAACTGGCATCAAAGCACCAATGGTTGAAATAACATCATGGCGACAATTAGATTCTTTAGGAAAACGTGGTGAAATAAAAGGTAAAATTGTTTTTTACAATCGCCCGATGGAACCTACTGAAATCAATGCTGGTGCGGCTTATGGCAAAGCTGGCGACCAACGCTGGGCTGGTGCTTCACGAGCTGCAAAGTATGGCGGAGTAGGCGTTTTGGTTCGCAGTTTAACGCATGCACACGATTATTTTCCACACACAGGTGCAATGGGTTATGTGGATACAATTACACATATTCCTGCTTTTGCCATCGCCACTTTGGATGCCGATTTATTGCACTACACCTTGCAAGGTGTTGCTGCTGTTGAGTTTTACATGTATGACGATTGTAAAATGTTGCCCGATGAATTGAGTTATAATGTGGTGGGCGAAATTAAAGGAACAGAATTTCCAAACGAAATTATCACTGTTGGCGGGCATTTGGATAGTTGGGATTTAGCCGAAGGTGCTCACGATGATGGCACTGGTGTGATGCAAGGCATCGAAGTTTTACGCATCATCAAAGCATTGGGTTGGAAACCAAAACGTACGATTAGAGCAGTTGCTTTTATGAATGAAGAAAATGGCGGAAAAGGTGGCGCAGCTTATTTTGAAGATGCAAAAAGAAGCGATAAAAAATTTATTGCTGCTTTGGAAAGCGATGGTGGTGGCTTTACGCCGATGGGTTTTAGCATTGGCGGAAAAAACAAAAATGCGGTTGAAAAAATTTATGGTTGGAAAAATTTGTTTGAAAAATATCCATTTTCAAAATGGGATAAAGGTGGAAATGGTGGTGCAGATGTGGGGCATTTACAACCTTTAAACACTTGTTTGATTGAATTGAATGTGGATGGACAACGCTATTTCGATTATCATCACACGGCTAATGACAGATTTGAAAATGTGAATCGTCGCGAATTAGAAATGGGGGGCGCATCGCTTGCCATGCTGATTTGGTTGATTTCGGAAAAAGGTTTGGAGTAATTTTCTTCTAAAAAATTTATCGGTTTATTTTTCCCAAATAATTTTGTGAAAACAATTTTTGTTTCTAAAATGCTGTTCACAAACTTTCTCAATTCTTACATTTGTCGTTCACAAAAAATACTTTCAAATGAAACGTGATACCGCCATTTTTAATTTAATCGAAAAAGAATTACATCGTCAACGCGAAGGCTTGGAATTGATTGCTTCCGAAAATTTCACATCACAACAAGTGATGGATGCGATGGGAAGCTGCCTTACAAATAAATACGCCGAAGGTTATCCTGGCAAAAGATATTATGGTGGTTGCGAAGTAGTTGACCAAGTGGAGCAATTAGCCATTGACAGATTGAAAGAATTATTCGGTGCTGAATATGCCAATGTGCAGCCCCATAGCGGCGCACAAGCCAATGCAGCCTTGATGAGTTGCATCATAAAACCTGGGGATAAAATTTTAGGATTGGATTTGAATCATGGCGGACACCTTACGCATGGCTCACCTGTGAACTTTTCGGGCAAATTATATCAAACAAGTTTTTATGGTGTAGAAAAAGAAACGGGCAGAATTGATTTGAATAAAGTGGAAGAAACAGCGATGAGAGAAAAACCAAAATTAATTATCACAGGTGCTTCAGCTTATAGCCGCGATTGGGATTTCAAACGTTTCCGTGAAATTGCTGATAAAGTTGGTGCATTGCTCATGGCTGATATTGCACATCCTGCAGCATTGATTGCAAAAGGTTTTTTAACATCTCCAACTCAACATTGTCATTTTGTAACATCAACCACACACAAAACTTTAAGAGGACCAAGAGGCGGTGTGATTATGATGGGCAAAGATTTTGAAAATCCATTTGGTTTAACAACGCCAAAAGGCGAAGTGCGAATGATGAGCGCAATCATTGATAGCGCTGTGTTTCCGGGCACTCAAGGTGGTCCGTTGGAACATGTGATTGCAGGAAAAGCAATTGCATTTGGCGAATGTTTGACCGATGAATTTACAGAATATTGCAAACAAATTATTGCCAATGCACAAGCACTTTCAAAATGCTTTATGGCTAAAGATTACAACATCATTAGCGGTGGCACCGACAATCATTTAATGTTGATTGATTTGCGCAATAAAAACATCAGTGGCAAAAAAGCTGAAGTTGCTTTACAACGTGCTGACATCACTACCAATAAAAACATGGTACCGTTTGATGATAAAACTGCTTTCGTTACAAGTGGCGTCCGTATTGGTGTTCCGGCCATTACTACACGAGGGTTGAAAGAAAACGATATGCAATTCATTGCAGATTGCATTGATAAAGTAATCATGAATTCAGAAAATGAAAGTGTGTTAGCAGCTGTGAAAAAAGAAGTAAACAGCTTCATGAAGGCGTTTAAATTGTACCAATAAAAACGAGGTGATAATATGATGATTGGCTAATGTACTAATTGATAATCTCAACAAAAGAAATCCGTATTCATCATGAAAGTCAGCGTCATCAGTGTTCTATAAAAATCAAAAAATGAAAACTATCAAAAAAATATTAGTTGCTAATCGTGGTGAAATTGCTATCAGAGTAATGCGTACTGCAAAAGAAATGGGCATCAAAACAGTGGCTGTTTTTTCAGAAGCTGATAGAAATGCATTGCATGTAAGATATGCCGATGAAGCGGTTTGTATCGGTGCGCCACCCAGTAATCAATCTTATTTATTAGGCGATAAAATTATTGCAGTTGCGAAAAGTTTGAATGTTGATGCCATCCATCCGGGATATGGTTTTTTAAGTGAAAATGCTGGATTTTCGAAAGCTGTAAAAGATGCAGGAATGATTTTCATTGGCCCTTCAGCTGAATCAATTAATTCAATGGGGAGTAAAATTGCGGCAAAAGAAACTGCAAAAAAATACAATGTTCCATTGGTGCCAGGTACTGAAAATGCAGTATTGGCATGTGCTGAAGCATTGAAAATCGCAAAAGAAATTGGATTCCCGATTTTGATTAAAGCAAGTGCAGGTGGTGGTGGT
>CAIQHW010000154.1 GCA_903871715.1 uncultured bacterium | reverse complement strand
TTAAATAAAGCGTCCGCTACTTTAATAAGTAGCGGACGCTTTATTTAAAAATTAGCACATTAACAAATCAGCTGATTGGCAAATTATTCCTTTATCAACTTAATGGAAGTAGTGCTATTAGCAGCAATAATCTGAATCATATAAATGCCGGACGACAAATCATTCAACGAAATTTTTTCGCTGTAGTTGTGATTTACTTTAGGATAAATAGTTTTGTTCATTACTGATTGCCCCAAAGTGTTCATTATTACTATTTGCGCTTGTGCAGCATCTACATTAAATGTTACATTAGCTGCATCATTAGCAGGGTTTGGATAAGCTGTTAAATTGATTTTGTTGTTTTCGATATTAGCAATGCCTGAAGCACCAACTTTAATGGTATCAGATTTAGAACCTGTGTTGCAACCTGCGCTACCAGAAGCTGTAGCTACTAAAGTAACAATGTATGTACCACCATAAGTGTAGGTATGTATTGGGTTTTGAGTAGTACTAGTTGTTGTATCGCCAAAACTCCAACTCCAAGCTGTTGAGCCTGATGTAGCATCAGTAAAGGTATAAGTATTGCCAGAATTTGTGATGCTAAAATTAGCAGTAATACCTGGTTTTACAAACAAAGAAATAGAATCAATAGTAGAACATCCAGCAGTATTGGTTACAGTGGCGGTGTAGATACCAGAAGTAACTAAGGCAAATGAATCGTAACTAGCTATTGAACCATTGCTCCATTGGTAAGTATTGCCACGACCAGGTCTTCCACCCAAAGTTAATCTTACTACCGAGCCAGCACAAACCGAATCGCTTGGTGCCGAAGTAACTGTAGCTTTAGCAGGCGCATTGTTTGCAGTAACAGTTACAGAAGCAGTAGCTTTACATCCACCATTTGAACCAATAACTGTATAAACTGTACCAGGACCAGCACCTGGAGTAGCAATAACTGAATCGCCAGTGGTTTTATTTAAACCAGTTGCAGGTGTCCAACTATAAGTTGTAGCACCGCCAGCAACTAATAATAAGCCAGATGTATTTGAACAATAAGAAGCTGCTCCAGAAGGCGATAAAGTTAAATTAGGAGCAGTACCTGGAGCTAGAAATACATTAACAGTATCATTTTTAGAGCATGCCCCAGCAGAAACGGTTAGGATAAAAGTTGTATTAGCCGTAACACTTGTAATCGTATCCCCTTGAGTGGTTGGTCCATTGCTCCATGAATAAGTATAAGCACCACCTCTTCCACCTCGAGGACCATTTAAAATTACAATACCACCTGCGCAAACTGAATCACCTACTAAATTAGATGTTACAGTTCCTGTTGGTGCTGTTCCAGTATTTACCGTTACTGTGGTTGAAACCGAACATACACCGTTTGAACCAACTACGGTATAAACGGTTCCTCCACCAAATCTTCCACCAGTTGGTGCAGCCAACACTGTGTCATTAGTTGTTGTATTTAAACCAGTAGCAGGCGACCAAGTGTATGATGTTGCAGTTCCAGAAGCTACCAACATCACTGGAGCGCCTCCAGTACAATAAGTGGCGGTGGTTGGATTAACACTAATAGTTGGCGGTGTGCCCGAATTAACTACCACTGTAACTGAATTAGTTGCAGAGCAAGATGTAGTTGGATTAGTAACCGTAACTGTATAAGTTGTTGTAGAAGTAGGTGCTAAAGTATCAATATTATAGATAGAACCGCTACTCCATAAATAAGTATAGCCACCTCGTCGTCCACCACCTCGTGGCACAGATAAATAAATAGTTGTACCGTTACAAATAGTATCATTTGGAATAGATGAAGTGATAACAGCACTTGGCGAAGGATTAACAATGATAGTAACTTTTGCAGTGTCTTGGCATCCAAAGGCATCAGAACCAGTTACAATATAATTTTGAGTGGCTTTTAAAGTATCAACCACAATTGCCGAATTTGGATTGTTTAAACCTGTAGTTGGCGACCATACAAATGAGGTTGCTGTTCCAGAAGCAGTTAAAGTAAAAGGCGTTCCTGAACAAACTGTTGAATCATGCGGTGTAACTTTTACAGTTGGAATAGGATGGCTGCTTACTCTTACTGAATCAGGAGTCGTAGAATAAGTTGCAGAAGATACAGAACAAGTTACCACACATTGGTAATACATAGTAGATGTAATAGTACCTGTAGAAGCTGTTGGCAAATTGGAAGAACCAGCAAGAGGAGCCCAACCAGATGTACCATTAGTTGATGATTGCCATTGATAAGTAATGCCTGAAGCAGTAATAGGAGATGTTAATGAAAGTTGAGCCGAACCCGAGCCACCGCAAATTAATGAAACGCTTTTTACAATATTACCAACATTTGGTGTACCAGAACATAAAGGTGGAAAAGCTGTCCAATTAATATCATCTACATAAATATAACGACCAGGTGTTCTTCTACCAGCCACAGCACCTTTAGTACCAGTAAACAATAAATAGTTGGCAGCAGTATTAAAGGAAGCAGGTACATTAAATGTATATTGATACCAACCTGCAGCTACTTCGGTATTTGGTAATGCAATATTCATACTTCTTGCTACAGCACCAATTCGAGTAGCACCCAAAGTTGTATCAACAGTATTTACAGATATCGTTAATGAATCGCCAACTGTTAAATTAGCTGAATCGCGATACACCCAAATGCTTACTGTAGGTGTGCTTGAGCCTCGGTTTGAGTAATCAATAACAGGTGTAATTAAAGTTTGAGTAGCACCGGTTACACCTCTAAAACTATTGAATTGAGCCATGCCAGCACCTGAATGCGTTGTGCATGTGGGTGTAACACCTGTAGCTACTTGAGCCCACAAATTGCCACCAAAGCCACCAATAGGTTCAATTTTCCAACCTGCTGGTGCAAAAGGAGTACCATCAAAACTTTCTGAAAAGGTAACGCCAGAAACTTGAGCGAAAACATTTGTTCCAAAAGCAATTGCTGCAATTATCAAACAAAACGCTTTTAAAGTTTGTAAAGATTTTTTGTTCATAAATTTTTGTTTAGTTGATTAAATAATTTTTAAGAAATAAAAAAGGATTGCAAAAGAACGAATTTAAAACTACTATACAAATTTATTTTGCACAGTTCGGTTTTGATTGTTTTTATACCTGAAAGTTTAATGCACTGTTAAAAATTATTTTTCCACAGCACTTAACCCTTGTTCGGCAGCTAATTTTAACATTAATGCAAAAGCAGCTTCAAAGCTATTTTCAATTTTACCATCCAAAATTTGTTCTCTAATTTCATCTTTAATTGTGCCCACTACCCTACTCGGCTTTATCTGAAATGTTTGCATAATCAATTCGCCACTAATGGGAGGTTGCCAATTGCGCAAATGGTCTTTTTCTTCCACTTCCTTCATGCGCATTTTCACCATCTCAAAATTTTCTAAATAACGAATTACTTTGTGTCGGTTTTTGGAAGTAATATCTGCCTGACATAGCTGCATCAAGGCTTCCACATCATCGCCTACTTCAAATAATAATCGGCGAATGGCCGAATCGGTAATGTTTTCTTTCGTTAATGAAATGGGGCGCAAATGCAAAAACACTAATTTTTTTACAAACCGCATGTGTTCGTTCATCGGCAATTTCATCCGATTAAAAATTTTAGAAACCATTTTGCTACCCACCACTTCATGCCCGTGAAATGTCCACCCATGACCGTTTTCAAACTTTTTTGTTTGCGGTTTTGCAATGTCGTGCAAAATAGCCGCCCATCTCAACCACAAGTTTTTTGTGGTCATCGAAATATTATCCAACACTTGCAAAGTATGATAGAAATTATCTTTGTGCCCTTTGCCATCAATATATTCAGCACCTTTCAGCAACATAAATTCGGGAAAAATAATGGGTAGCAACCCTGCTTCGTCTAACAATTTAAAACCGATAGATGGAGTTGCCGATAAAATAATTTTGTTCAACTCATCCGTAATTCTTTCTTGCGAAATGATTTTTATTCGCTCGGCATTTTGTTGAATGGCAGCAAAAGTTTTTTCTTCAATTTTGAAATTTAATTGAGTGGCAAATCTTATTCCTCTCATCATTCGCAAAGGGTCATCACTAAACGTAACATGAGGCTCCAAAGGTGTTTTGATGATTTCATTTTGCAAATCAATCATCCCTTCAAATATATCCACCAACTCACCAAAATTATTTTTGTTGATGCAAATGGCTAAAGTATTTATCGTAAAATCTCTTCTACTCAAATCATCTTGCAGTGTGCCTTCTTCTACAATCGGTTTTCGCGAATCGGCTCTGTAGCTCTCTTTTCTGGCGCCCACAAATTCAATTTCCACATAACCCATTTTTAATAATGCTGTTCCAAAATTTTTATACACCGCTAAATAAGCATCCGCAAACACTTGCTGTTGCAACATTTCAGCCAATTTAATACCACTGCCCACACACATCACATCCATATCTTTGGTGGAGCGATTTAAAATTTTATCTCTCACAAATCCACCCACAATAAACGCTGGAAATCCTAATTCATCAGCCGTTGCGCCAATTTTTTGCACCAATTCTAATTCAGTATTTGAAAATGAAAATTTCATGTTGCGCAAAAGTAAATGAAAAAAATTAGGCTGATTTTTATCGTTTCAAAAAAAGCAGAAATAGATTTGCAACAAATTTCGCATTCACTTTGTCTTTCTTTAATTCTATTATTTCTTGGTTCTTTAAACAGCGGCTCGACCAAATACAACGCTTTATGGACGAGCCTTTGGAATGTCAGGAACAAGTTTTAGGCAATTTAATTTCATTAGCCTCAACAACTGAATGGGGAGAAGAATATAGCTATGATAAAATTGAATCGATTGAAGATTTTAAAAAAAGAGTTCCGCTTCAAGATTATGAATCGCTGAAACCCTACATCCAGCGCACGATGCAAGGCGAACAGAATTTGTTGTGGCATAGTGATATTATATGGTTTGCAAAATCAAGTGGCACTACTTCTGATAAAAGTAAGTTCATTCCTATCTCACAGGAGTCAATGGATGATTGTCATTATAAAGGCGGAAAAGATGTGCTCACTATTTACTGCAACAATCATCCCGATACAAAAATATTTAGCGGAAAAGGGCTTGTTATGGGCGGTTCACATCAAATGAATCCGCTCAACGAACAAGCAAGTTTTGGCGATTTATCTGCCGTATTGATTCAAAACATGCCATGGTTGGGCAGTGTCATTCAAACACCCGATTTAGATGTGGCGTTGATGAACGATTGGGAAAAGAAAATTGAAATGATGATTGCCACTGTGTTGCATCAAGATATCACTCACATTGCTGGTGTTCCTACTTGGACGATGGTTTTGATGCAAAGAATTTTAGAACGAACTGGCAACAAAAATTTGCTGGAAGTTTTTCCAAATTTAGAATTATACATTCATGGTGGGGTAAGTTTCACACCTTACAAAACCCAGTTCCAGCAACTGATTCAAGGCAATCAGATGAATTATTATCAAACGTACAATGCCTCGGAAGGTTTTTTTGGAATTCAGTTTGAACCCGATGCAGATGATATGTTGCTGATGTTGGACTACGGAATTTTCTACGAATTTATTCCTGCGGAAAATATGGATGAGGAAAATCCAAACACTTTGCAATTGAATGAAGTGGAAATTGGAAAAATGTATGCGCTCGTAATTAGTACCAATGGTGGATTATGGCGTTATAAAATTGGTGATACCATTGCCTTCACTTCTATTTTCCCATTCAAAATAAAGGTAGCTGGGCGAACAAAAAATTTCATCAATGCATTTGGTGAAGAGTTGATGGTACACAACGCTGATGAGGCTTTGGCTATGGCTTGCCGCCAAACTAATGCCGTGATAAAAGATTACACAGCGGCTCCAATTTTTTTAACCAACCAACACAAAGGCGGACATGAATGGTTGATTGAATTTGAAAAACAACCAAATGATTTATTGCAATTCACCCACATTTTAGATGCGCATTTGCAAAAAACAAATTCAGATTACGAAGCCAAGCGACAAAAAGATATTGCCCTGCAACTACCTGTTATTCATACTTTACAGCCAAATTCATTTTATAATTGGTTGAAACAAAAAGGAAAGATTGGTGGGCAACACAAAGTGCCACGATTGAGCAACGATAGAAAAATTGTTGAAGAAATTTTAAACAGTTTGAAATCTTAATAAAGTGTGAATAAATTTCTTTGAAAAAAACAGAAAAAAGTTGCGGCAAATTGTTTTGTTTTGGCACTTTCTTTTCAAAAACTAAAAATCAATTTT